>JBKJVF010000276.1:0-9403 GCA_046589965.1 Paracoccaceae bacterium | reverse complement strand
TGCGACCGAACCGCCCGTGGTGCAGATATCGGCGGGCGCGATCCGGGCAAGATAGCGGGTCGCATCCCGCACCCCGGCGATGGCGTCCTGATAGGACCAGAACAGCCGCATCGATTCAACGCTGAGAAAGGTCAGCATCAGGATCAGGGGCAGGCTGATGGCGAATTCGACCAGCGCCGCGCCCTCTTCGCGCCGACCGAAGCGCAGCACGGCCCGCCGCAGCTTGCGCCCCTTGTTTCGGCCGATGGAATGTCCGCGTTCCATCTGGGTCACCGGTACAACTGGACGAAGTCGTTGTAGACACCCGTGATCGCGCCCGCTCCGATGCCGCCGGCCGATTCCACGACCTCGACCATGATGTCGGTGTCGGACCCTGCGGACTGCACCGGTTCGGTCATGAAAAGCTTGACATATTCCATTGGCACGACGTTGCGGGTGCTGCCGGAAATAGGGTTGGTGGTGCAATCGATGGCGGCGGCGATCACCGTGCGGCGATCGGGGTCCGGGCTGACGCTGGTATGGCACATCGGTGCGCCGGTCTCGGCATAGCCGGGCAAAGGCACATTGTTCGGGGCGCTGCGTGCGCGGGCGGCCACAATTTCGGCAAGATATATCTGGTAGCGCGAACTCGATGCATTGGTAACGCCAGGATAGCTGCCACCGTGATTGGCCGCGACATAGGCAGCGCGGTCCCAGGCGCCGTCGCCGAAACGATTTGAGCCCGTGATGTTGGTGTCGCGGGGCAACGCCATGGCATCGGAAGGATCGGTGTTGTTGCCCCGGCAAGAACCCCCGCCACGCGGCAGGGTGCCCTGAACCGTATTCGGCGCAGGCCGGTAGGCCGGGTTGGTCCGGTCGCTGTTCATACTGCCCTGAAACATGTCAAAGCGCGTGTTGAAAGCCTCCGCCAGACCGACCCGCTGACCGGTCTGGGTGTCGACGCCCGCATCGGTGCGGATGCAGGCGGTGATGCCGCGTTCTGCGCCGACCAGACAGCGGTAAAGCTGTGCGCCGTTCAGCCCGTTGCAGGGGCCAGTTTCATCGACCGGCAAGCTGGTGACGTCCAGAAATCCGAAATTCCCCGGCCCCCAGGCCGATCCGCCTCCGCCCGACCGCAAAAGGATCTGATCGCCGATATTGTCGCGTGCGCGCCACGAGGCGCTCGGTGCGCAGAACATCAGCGGGGTCACATCGCAGGCCCAGGACGTCATGCCGGCAGTGGCGACGGCGGCAACATTGACCTGCGTGTTGGTGCCTGCATTGCGGGTCAGGGCCGCATTGGCGCCAGCAAAACCGGTCACCACGCTGCGGTCCGCGACCTGGACGCGGACATAACGGGCAAGGCGTGGAACTGTCGTGACAGCCGTCGCCACCGCGCGGTCATCGGTCGGCAAGCTGCTGAGAAAGGTCAGGGTGTAGCTGCCCGGCGCGTTGAGCAAGGCCGCCCCCTGGGCGTAGGTCTGGCTGTCCTGGATCAGACCAGCGGCAGCTGCTGTGGCCCGCGTGATGGCATCGGGGCGCCCGTCAAGTTCCCCTGCGGAGGCGAGCGCCACCTGATCGGCAAAGGACTGCAATTCGCTTTGCGTGCTCGCCACTCGACCAAGGTCAAAGGACAGCGCCAGAAATCCCAAGGCAACCGCCAGAAACATCGCCCACAGGACCAGCACGGTGCCATCCTCAGACTTGGCAAAGGCGCCAAGCTGCAACAGACATCTGCGGGAAATGGGGGTGGCGCGGGGGGACACGGGGACTGCCTCTGAATTGGGAATTGCGTTTGGTCGGTCAGGCTTATGCAGTGCGATGGGGCCGCACGCGCATCAGTTCTTCAGCGTGACCTCTTGCGTCTCGGTGCCGCGGCGCACGAGGACCGTGCGGCGGGGCGCGGGTTCGACCACAACGGCAGGTACAGTCACGTCGGCCACTTCGACCACGGGTTCCGGCACCAGGTCGCTGATACGCAACCGCTCGATCGGGGTCGCGTCGTCGGTGCCAGGCGTGCGCAGCGCCAGGCTGAGCGTCCCTGCCCGCTGTGCAAGGGCGATGACCTGACCCTGTTCGGCGGTCACCTCGACGGTGACGGTGGCGGCAACGCCCGGCTGTTCGCTAAGTTCATCGTCGGACTGATCGACTGCCAGGACGCGGATGTTGCGCAAGATCGTGTCGGTCATCAGGTTTTCCGCATCGCCCCGCGTCAACAAAAGGTCGACGTAATCGCCGGGGGTGACAAAGCCGCCGACGGCAGAAACCGCGTCGACCTTGATCGCCATGGCGCGTGCATTGGGTGACAAGGACTGGGCAATGGTCACCTTTTCGCCAAAGCCGGAAATCTTGCTTTCAAGAATCACTTCGCCCGCAACAAGCGACCGCAATGCGCGGCGCGGCTCGTCCCCTTCGGTGGTGGGCAGGAGCATGGCGACATCCGCAAAGGACCCTGTCGGGACCGCGTCGGCCGGCCAGGCCTGGGCTTTGAGCATGTAGGGCTGGATCAGATCGCCGCGCTTGATCTCTGTCGCGGCGGTCATCACGGTGACGACGGCCTGACCACTTGCAGCTTCGGCCGTTGGGGCTGTCATCAACTCACGCGCCATTTGGGCAGAGCCACCGGCGACGGCGAGGCCGAAAAGTGCCAGGACGATGGAAGAGGCGCGCATGATAAGGCTCCGGAATGGGTGGGGTGGAAAAGAGGGCGCTGCCCGACGATCCGCCGGGCAGGCGCAAGCCTGAACCGATCAGGGGGTGGTTGATGCCGTGACGGCGGCGGAGGTCGCGGTTTGCCCGCGACCGAACAGAATGCTGGTGTCGGTGGCCATGGTGACCAGAGCACCGGTGCCGACCAAGATCACGACCAGCAGGGCCAGGCCGTATTCCACAAGGGCAGCGCCGTCTTCGTCGCGGAGGAAGGTCTTGATGAGGTTTTTCATATGAAAGTTCCAACTACAGAGGTTTCGGTAACCCTCGGACAGAGGCGTCGGAGGCATCAGGGGGCTGAGCAGGACACCCCGGATGCCTAAAACGTTACAAATCCGTTAGCGTCCCGCCATCGTCCGGATCGCTGAGGAATGCAGATCAGGGGTTGCGCTGGTGAGGCTGCGCGCAATTCAAGATGGAAAATGGAGGGGCAACGTGGCGCGTTTGCAGCCGGTTGCGGGTCGACCCACGACAAGTGATTCGGGGGCGTGCCACCAACCTCTGTCGATTAATTGTGTCGAAATTCGTTCAAAAGAATGAAGCACCTGCCCAATTCGGGGCCCGTTTGAAGTGAAATTGTTGAAAACATTGACGCACGGCACTTTGCCACTGCATGATTTTCGAATTGCAAGTGGATGCAGTGGATGACGGCGGGGATTAGCCGACATTCGCAACGTCATAAATGGTGAAACAGAAATGCCCTTTGATCGACCCGACACCTCTCTCCCCGGCTTTATGCTTGCGGCAAGTCTCAACTTCATGGCCCGCCGGACGGAATGTCTTCATGGCGACGGGTCGCTGCGTGAAACGCTGTCGGAGTTTTGCGACCTTTCCCAGGCCATGGTGGTGCATCTTTACCGGGTCAATGCCATCACCGGGGCCCAATGCGCGATTGCCACGCGTGACCGTCAGGCCGCAGAAGGTGCACGCCCCTTCGTCAGGGCCCATGGCACCGCGCTTGCCGGGCAAACGGCAAGCCGTGCCAAGCCGGGCACGCTATGGACGATGCAAGAACTTGACCGCAATGTGGCCAGCAGGCTGGATGCCCGCGTCCTTGGCTGGATGGACGCACGGGGGTTTCGCGATGCGGCGATCATCCCGTTGTCGCTCGCAGGGGATGAGACCGACGTGTTGGAATTCCATCTGACCGCGCCACTTGATCCGCATCGGCGCATCGGCATCGAAACGCTCGGGGTTGCGATGGCGGACGCCTGGGGGCGCAGGCCCAAGGGGCGGATCGCGCGTATCCTGCGCGCCGCGCCAGCGATCCAGGATCGGTTGTCGCAAGGCAGACCGTCCACCGACCCGCTGTCGGAAAGCAACCCTTTTGGCCTGACCGCCGCCGAATTGCGCATTTGCGGCATGATCCGTCAGGGTGTCCCAATCCCAGAGGCAGGCAGGGAACTCGGCATCGCGGATTCGACACTGCGCACCCATCTGCGCAGCATCTTTGCCAAGGCCGGGGTCGCAGGCCAGGTGGGTTTGGTGCGGATGTTGCTGCAACCGCAAACCGCGCGACCATCGATGTGGGCCTGAGGACGGCACGGGGCGACCACCGTGATGGACCTGCGCCAACTGCGTCAGCCGCTCGCGCAATAAGGGGGCGTCCTGACGGTCGGCAGGGCATCCTGACAGCCAGGCACCAGGGGGCTATCTGCCTGCCCAAACTGGGCCACTGGTGGCGCATCTCCTGATCGCGCTGGCCGCCGACTGCCCGTCAGAGGCGTTAGCATCTGGCCTAGCCATTGCCGCGACTTTCGCCTTATCGCCGTCGCACCGAGTTTCCGCCCGCCAGAATGCCATTGATCAGGGCCGCGACAGCGTTGTGCATCTCTTTCTCGCCATCGTGATTGGCATGAGCTGCAGCGGCATCCTGCAAAATCCCGACAATTTCGCGCTCTGGCAAGATGTTCCGGTCATTCAGCGCCAGTAGCAGCGACTCGCAGATCGCCAGGGCGGCATTGCCTGCCACGTCTGAACCATAGGACATTGTCGGACCTTTCATCGGACCATTGGGTAACCCCAAGCAAAATGCCCGTCGCACCCTCAGTCTGGATGTGATGATAGCGGTTCCGTGTTATGACCGACTGAGCCAGATCAGCTTGCGCGCCTCTTGGTCGGGCTATGGGGCTGATTGTGGCGCGGTCTGTTCCAGCGTGTTCGGCCCGTTTCCCGAAGGGATTTCTTGCAGTGTTAATTCAACATTCCCCATTTGCCCGTAAACTGGGTGCCTTCGTCGCGTTGTCGGAAGAGGAATTTTCGGCGCTCGACCGGTTGCACAGCCGCCGCAAGAAGTTTGCCGCCGGGCGTGATATGGTCCATGAGGGTGAGCTCAATCAGTCGGCCTATATCCTCGCCTCAGGCTGGGTGTGTTCCTACAAGCTGCTGTCTGGTGGCACGCGCCAGATCATCGATTTCCAAATTCCGGGCGATTTTCTGGGCCTGCGGTCGGTGCTGTTTCGCACCGCAGACCACAATATCGAACCCGTCACGCGCGTCGAGGCATCCGAGGTTCTGGTCAACGACCTTCTGGACACGTTCAGCAAGACCCCGAGGCTTGCCACGGCCGTGCTATGGGCCGCGTCGCGGGATGAGGCGATGGTGGTGGAACATCTGGTGGGCATCGGGCGCAGGGATGCCAAGGAACGCACCGCGCACTTCCTTTTGGAACTGAGCGCGCGGCTGAAACTGGTCGGGCTTGGGACGGCGCTTGGATATGCCTGCCCGCTGTCGCAACACATGCTGGCCGATGCCATGGGCTTAAGCGCGGTTCACGTCAACCGGGTGCTGCGGGAACTGCGCGAAGATGGTCTGGTTACCTTTCAGCATGGCAAGGTGACCATCCACGATCTTGATCGCCTTGTGGTACTTGCGGATTTCGACAAGAGCTATCTTGATCACGACGGGCCGCTGCTGAAGTGATCAGGCCGCCGTCATGCCGCCATCCACTGTATAGACCCCGCCATTGACATAGCCCGCGTCGTCAGAGGCCAGAAAGGCCACCAGACCCGCCACCTCGGCAGGTGTGCCATAACGCTTCATTGGGATGGTTGCGGCGAACGCCTCATGCACCGCTGCCGCCGCCCCCGGGCTGGCACCTTCTTCGATCGAGGCCATCATGCGGCTTTCGATGGGGCCAGGGTTGATGCAGTTGACGCGGATGCCCCTTGGCCCCCATTCCACCGCGGCAGCCCGTGTCAGGCCAAGGACCGCGTGTTTGCTGGCGACATAGGCGCATAGGCCCGGCGAGCCGATCAGCCCCGCCACGCTGGACGAATTGATGATGCTGCCGCGACCGGCTTTCGCCATGACGGGGATGACCAGTTTCAGGCCCAGAAAGATGCCGGTCACGTTGACCTCCATCACGCGGCGAAATCCGTCGGTCGGGAAATCGGGGATCGGGGCAACCGGGCCCTCGATGCCCGCATTATTGAAAAAGATGTCGATGGTGCCGAACGCCTTGACCGTCGCCGCGACAACCGCGCCAAAGGCAGCCTCGTCCGTCACATCCGCCTCGACCACCAGCAAGCGCTTTGCATCTGGGATCGCTGCACGAAGCGGGCCAAAGTCGGCGCCCGTGACATCGGTGGCTGCGATGATGGCCCCGCGGGCTGCCAGCAGGGTCGCTGCGGCAAGGCCAAGCGCGCCAGCGGCACCGGTGATAAGCGCGATCTTGTCGGTCATTGAATTGGTCATCATCACTCCTTTGGTCTGCCGATTGCAGGCTTGCAGCCCCGGCATAGGGTTGGCGTTGAAAGGGGGTCCGGCTGGCAACCTTGTACCAAGGCCACTCGCAGGTCTGGTTGACGCTGAAAGCTCATCAGGTCCCCGGCACTGCTTCAGGATGGGGTTTCGAGGGATGGGTGGAGTTTGACTTGTTCGTTTGTGGGTGATCTGCCGCCAACGGTTCCATGCGCACGCGCGTGCCAGCCCGCCCTTCGACAATTGCGCGGGCGTCCTGCAGGCGGCCGATCCCGGCCATCGTCCCGCCCGCTTGCACGAAAGCTGAGGCCGAGGTGATCTTTGGCCCCATGGATCCGGCGGCAAAGGTCATTTCGGCCAAAGCATCGGGGCTTATCACGTCAATCGCCGCCTGATCCGGCCCACCCCAATCGCGGAACACCGCCTCCACATCGGTCAGCATCAGAAGGATGTCCGCATCCAGCGCCTGCGCCAACAAGGCCGCAGTGCGGTCTTTGTCGATCACGGCCTCGACGCCCTCCATCTTGCCAACCTGGCCCCGCATGACGGGAATGCCGCCGCCCCCCGCACAGATCACGCAGACCCCGGCCTCCACCAGCAGGCGGATCGGGGCGATGTTCAGGATGGCGATGGGTAAGGGCGAGGGGACGACACGGCGCAGACCGCCCGTGGCCTCTGTCACCATCGACCAGCGGTGTTCGGCGCGGACCAGTTTGGCTTCCTCCGCCGTGTAGACGGGGCCGATGGGTTTGGTCGGCTGGTCAAAGGCCGGGTCCTTTGGGTCAACCTCCACCCGCGTCAGAAGGGTGGCGCAATCGGTGCCGGGCGGCAGGGCGTTCATCAGCTCTTGTTCGATCAGATAGCCGATCATGCCTTCGGTCTCGGCGCCCAGCACGTCCAGCGGCCAGGGGTTGTCGGGCGCAAACGTCGCCGCGTGCAGCGCCATCAGCCCGACCTGCGGGCCATTGCCATGTGCCACGATGATCTGGTGATCGCGCGCCAGATCGGCCAATGCCGCCGCCGCGATGCGCACGTTGGTATGCTGCGCCTCTGCCGTCATCGGCTCGCCGCGTTTCAGAAGGGCGTTGCCGCCAAGGGCCACCACGATGCGCATTCAGGCCCCCATCGTGGCGACAAGCACCGCCTTGATAGAGTGCAGCCGGTTTTCCGCCTGATCGAACACCTTGGATGCGGGGGATTCGAACACCTCATCCGTCACCTCAAGGCAATCGAGCCCGTAGGTCTGAAAAATCTTTTCACCCGTCGTCGTCTCGCGGTTGTGGAACGCAGGCAGGCAGTGCAGGAACTTGGCATGGGGATTGCCGGTCAGGTCCATCACCTTTTGCGTGACGGTATAGGGGGAGAGCATTGCGATCCGCTCTGCCCAGACCGCGTCAGGTTCGCCCATCGACACCCAGACATCGGTATAGATAAAATCGCAGCCCTCCACCCCCTCGGCCAGTTTTTCGGTCAGCGTGATCCGTGCTCCACTGACCTTAGCGAGGGTGCGGCACTGGTCGACCAAAGCGGCATCGGGCCACAGCGCCTGCGGCCCGCACAGGCGGATATCCATCCCGATCAGCGCCGCCCCCACCATCAGAGAAGACCCCATGTTGCCGCCGGTATCGCCGATGAATGAGAACGAGATGTCGGACAGATGCTTGTGCGTGAACTCGCGCATCGTCATCAGATCGGCCAACACCTGTGTGGGGTGAAACTCGGCCGTCAGGCCGTTGTAGACAGGCACGCCCGCAAATTCGGCCAGGGTTTCTGCTTCGACCTGGCCAAAGCCACGATATTCGATGGCGTCATAGAACCGGCCCAAAACGCGGGCGGTGTCCTTCATCGACTCCTTGGTGCCGATATGGCTGCCCGACGGCCCCAGATAAGTGACATGCGCGCCCTGATCAAAGGCCGCCACCTCGAACGCAGAACGGGTGCGGGTGCTGTCCTTTTCGAAGATCAATGCGATGGTCTTGCCGCGCAGCAATTGCCGTTCGGTCCCCGTCGCCTTGGCCTCTTTCAGGCTGGCACCAAGGCGCAGTAGAAAGCGCAATTCGTCGCCCGAGAAATCCAGCAGTTTCAGAAAACTGCGGCCGTGCAGGTTTTGCGGCATGGGGTGGTCCTTTCAAAGGGCGTCTCGGATCAGCGGGCAGGTCATGCAATGCGACCCACCGCGCCCGCGCCCCAGTTCAGCGCCGGAAATGGTGATGACCTCGACCCCGGCCTTGCGCAGAAGGGTGTTGGAATGGGTGTTGCGTTCGTATCCGACAACCACGCCGGGGCTGACGCACAGAAGGTTATTGGCATCATCCCACTGTTCACGCTGCGCCTCGTAGGCATCACCGCCGGTCGGCACGGTGCGCAGTTTGGGGATCTCAAGGGCACCGGCGACCACGTCCAGAAATGGCTGCGTCTCGGCCGTCACTGTCATCCCGCCTTTGTCATCCGGGCGCAGGGAATAGGTCTGGATCGCGTCGGTCACCTCGGCGAACACGGTCACCAGATCGCGGTCGCAAAAGGTGAATACGGTATCAAGGTGCATGGATGAACGCGCACGCGGGAACTGGCAGGCGATCACCCGTTCTGCCCCACCTTGCGCAAAAAGCGCCCGCGCCACCTGCCCTACCGCCTGCGGCGTGGTGCGTTCGCCCATACCAATCAGCACAACGCCATTGCCAACCGGCATCACATCGCCACCTTCCAGCGTGGCGGCACCATGATCGATCAACGGGTCACCCCACCAGATCGGAAACCCCGCATCCTTGAAATCGGGATGGAACTTGTAGACGGCAGCAAGATTAAGCGTCTCCAGCCGTCTAGCTGCCCAGTGCATCGGGTTCAGCGTGACACCGCCATAAATCCAGCAGGTGGTGTCGCGGGTAAAGATATGGTTGGGCATCGGCGGCAGCACAAAATCCTGCGGGCGCAGCATCGGGATCAGCACACCTGCACGGGGAATGGGCAATTCGGCGCGGTTCATGCCGCCGATCAGGATGCCGGACAGCGGTTC
>JBKJVF010000259.1:0-11569 GCA_046589965.1 Paracoccaceae bacterium | reverse complement strand
GCGGGCCTGATGGTCACGGTCAGCCGCAACCCGGTGCATTCGGTGCTGTGGCTGATCCTCGCATTCCTGTCGACATCGGGCCTTTTCGTGCTGCTCGGGGCCGAGTTTGTCGCGATGCTGCTGGTCATCGTCTATGTGGGTGCTGTCGCGGTGTTGTTCCTGTTTGTCGTCATGATGCTGGACGTCGATTTTGCCGAGCTGAAGGGCGAGATGGCGCGCTACATGCCCCTAGGCCTGTTGATCGGCGTGGTCTTGCTGATGCAGATCGCCATCGGCGTCGGCGTGTGGCAAGTGGCACCAGACGCCGCAGACTTGCGCCAGGCCGTCGCCCCGGCGATCCCCGATGTGGAAAACACCCGCGCCCTGGGATTGCTGATCTATGACAAGTACATCCTGTTGTTCCAGCTGTCGGGGATGATCCTGCTGGTGGCGATGATCGGCGCGATCCTTCTGACCCTGCGTCACCGCCGCGACATCAAGCGCCAGAACGTGCTGCACCAGATGTGGCGCGACCCGGCCAAGGCGATGGAGCTGGTGGATGTGAAGCCGGGGCAGGGGCTTTAGCCGATGCCTCGCCCGGAGCAGGTCCGGGGTCCCGCAGGTCAAGGTGGACCATAATGCGGACAACAGGTGATGTCGCGGATCAGTTCCGGGACAACGAAGCAAAATGGGGCCACAGCCCACGAGGGACGAACGATGATCGGACTGGAACATTACCTGACTGTCGCGGCGGCTTTGTTCGTCATCGGCATCTTTGGCATTTTCCTCAACCGCAAGAACGTCATCGTCATCCTGATGTCGATCGAACTCATGCTGCTGGCCGTCAACATCAACCTTGTCGCGTTTTCCAGCTTCTCTGGCGATCTGGTGGGGCAGGTGTTCACCATGTTCGTCCTCACCGTGGCTGCGGCCGAGGCGGCGATTGGTCTGGCCATTCTGGTGGTTTTCTTCCGCAACCGCGGGTCGATCGACGTCGAAGACGTCAACGTGATGAAGGGCTGAACCGATGCCGACGATCATCCTCTTTGCGCCCTTGATCGGGGCGCTGATCTGCGGCTTTGGCTGGCGGCTGATCGGCGAAAAGGCCGGGCAGGTCATTGCCACCTCGCTGTTGTTTCTGGCGGCGATCCTGTCTTGGTATGTCTTTCTGACGCTCGACCCCGCGCGCGAGCAGATCGTGCTGATGCGCTGGATTGAGTCCGGCTCGCTTGGTGCCGAATGGGCGATCCGGCTGGACCGCCTGACCGCGATCATGCTGGTGGTGGTCAACACGGTGTCCGCGCTCGTCCACCTCTATTCCTTCGGCTACATGGCGCATGATGAAAACTGGGGCGAGGATGAGCCTTACCGCGCGCGTTTTTTTGCGTATCTGTCGTTCTTTACCTTTGCGATGCTGATGCTGGTCACGTCCGACAACCTGATCCAGATGTTCTTTGGCTGGGAAGGGGTGGGGGTCGCGTCCTACCTGTTGATCGGGTTCTACTACCGCAAGCCAAGCGCCAATGCGGCCGCGATCAAGGCCTTTGTGGTCAACCGGGTCGGCGATTTCGGCTTTGCCCTTGGCATTTTCGCGCTGTTCTTTCTGGTGGACTCGGTGCGGCTGGATGACGTTTTTGCCGCAGCCCCAGTGCTGGCCCAGACCAATGTCAGTTTCCTTTGGACCGACTGGAATGCGGCCAACCTGATCGGGGTCCTCTTGTTCATCGGTGCGATGGGCAAATCGGCGCAACTGTTCCTGCACACTTGGCTGCCCGACGCGATGGAGGGGCCGACGCCGGTGTCGGCGCTTATCCATGCCGCGACGATGGTGACGGCGGGGGTGTTCCTCGTCTGCCGGATGTCACCGCTTTATGAATACGCGCCGGACGCCAAGACGATGATCGTGGTGGTAGGGGCCTCGACCGCTTTCTTTGCCGCGACCGTGGGTCTGGTGCAAAACGACATCAAGCGCGTGATCGCCTATTCCACTTGTTCGCAGCTTGGCTACATGTTCGTGGCGGCGGGCTGTGGCGTCTATTCGGTGGCGATGTTCCACCTCTTTACCCACGCGTTCTTCAAGGCGATGCTGTTTCTGGGCGCAGGCTCGGTGATCACCGCGACGCATCACGAACAGGACATGCGCAACTATGGGGGTCTGCGAAAAAAGATCCCGCTGACCTTCTGGGCGATGATGATTGGCACGCTGGCCATCACCGGTGTGGGCATTCCGCTGACGCATTATGGCTTTGCCGGGTTCCTGTCCAAGGACGCGGTGATCGAGTCCGCCTATGTCGGATCGTCCTATGCGTTTCCGCTCTTGGTGCTGGCCGCATGTTTCACCAGCTTTTACAGCTGGCGCCTGATGTTCATGACATTCTATGGCACCAGCCGCGCGCATGATCACGACCACCATGGCCATGACGCCCATGCCCATGAGGTGCATGAAAGCCCGATGACCATGCTGGCGCCCCTGGGTGTGCTGGCGCTGGGTGCGGCGTTTTCGGGAATGATCTGGTACAACGTGTTTTTCGGTGAAGTCGACAAGGTCCGCGACTGGTTCGGCATGGAACCGGAATCCGCCCTTGCGACGGGTGAGGCGCATGGCGAAGCGGCCAAGGCCGAGGGTCAGGCCGAAGCCGCCACAAGCGAAGCCACGCCCGCCGAGGGTGCAGTCGTCGCAACCGAAGCCGCCCCCACCCCCGCCGCCGATGCGCCTGCAGCGGAAGGTCACAGCGACGCCGCCCCCGCAGACGTCGTCATCGCAACGGGCGCCGTTACCGTCACCGGGACAGCGCCACAGGGGGCGATCTACATGGCTGCTGACAACCACGTGATCCACGAGGCCCACGAGGTGCCGACATGGGTCAAGGTCTCGCCCTTTGTGGCGATGCTGATCGGGTTCTTCACGGCCTGGATGTTCTACATCCAAAATCCCAGCCTGCCGGGGCGTCTGGCCGCCCAACAGCGCCCCTTGTACCTTTTCCTGCTCAACAAATGGTACTTTGACGAGATTTACGACTTTCTCATCGTGCGTCCCATCCGCTGGCTTGGTCACACGCTGTGGAAGCGGGGCGATGGCGATGTCATCGACGGGTCGATCAACGGTATTGCCCTGGGGATCATCCCGTTCTTCACCCGGCTCGCGGGTCGGGCGCAGTCTGGTTACATCTTTCACTACGCGTTCGCGATGGTACTGGGGATCGTCGTCCTGGTGACCTGGATGACGCTGTTCGTCGCGAATTAAGGGCGGGTCATGGGAAATCTTCTATCAATGATCACGTTCCTGCCGCTGGTGGCGGCGGCGGTGCTGGCCATGTTCCTGCGCGGGGACGATGCGGCGGCGCGCTTGAATGCCAAGCGGCTGGCTTTGTTCGCGACCACGGCGACCTTCATCATGTCGCTGTTCATCCTTGTCGAGTTCGACCCTGCAAATACCGGGTTCCAACTGGTGGAGGAACGGACGTGGATCCTGGGCCTCAGCTACCGCATGGGTATCGACGGGATTTCGGTGCTGTTCGTGCTGCTGACGACGTTCCTCATGCCATTGACGATCTGGTCGGCTTGGGAGGTCGAGACGCGCGTCAAGGAATACATGATCGCGTTTCTGGTGCTGGAAACCCTGATGCTCGGCGTCTTCTGTGCGCTGGATCTGGTTCTTTTCTATCTGTTCTTCGAGGCCGGGTTGATCCCGATGTTCCTGATCATCGGCATCTGGGGCGGCAAGGATCGCATCTACGCCGCGTTCAAGTTCTTTCTCTACACCTTCCTTGGGTCGGTGCTGATGCTGGTCGCGATGATCGCGATGTATCAGGCGGCGGGCACGACCTGTATCGGGGCCTGCCCCGAGGGGACGACCTCGCTCATGGCGTTCGAGTTTGACAGCACGCCGATGTCCATCCTGGGCTTCACCATCGCAGGTGGCCTCCAGACGATGCTGTTTCTTGCCTTCTTCGCCAGCTTTGCGGTCAAGATGCCGATGTGGCCGGTCCACACCTGGCTGCCGGATGCCCACGTGCAGGCCCCGACAGCGGGGTCTGTGGTGCTGGCAGCGATCCTTTTGAAAATGGGCGGCTACGGCTTTTTGCGGTTCTCGCTGCCGATGTTCCCGGTGGGGTCGGACGTGATGGGTCCCGTGGTCCTGTGGATGTCGGCGATTGCGATCGTCTACACTTCGCTGGTGGCGCTGGTGCAGACTGACATGAAAAAGCTGATCGCCTATTCCTCGGTCGCGCATATGGGCTTTGTGACCATGGGCATCTTTGCGGTGAACCAGCAGGGTGTCGACGGGGCGATTTTCCAGATGATCAGCCACGGCTTCATCTCGGGCGCGCTGTTCCTTTTGGTCGGCGTCATCTACGACCGGATGCACACCCGCGAGATTGAGGCTTATGGTGGTCTGGTAAACCGGATGCCCGCCTATGCTCTGGTCTTCATGTACTTCACCATGGCCAATGTAGGGCTGCCTGGTACCTCCGGCTTTGTGGGCGAGTTCTTGACGCTGATGGGCATATTTCAGGTCAACACCTGGGTTGCGTTTGTCGCGACCTCGGGCGTAATCCTGTCGGCGGCCTATGCCCTTTGGCTTTATCGTCGCGTGGTGTTCGGCTCCCTGGTGAAGGAGGCGCTGAAATCCATCACCGACATGACGGGCCGCGAAAAGGCGATCTTTGCGCCGCTGATTGCAATGACGCTGATCCTTGGGGTCTATCCGTCGCTGGTGACCGACAAGATCGGCCCGTCGGTGGCGGCACTTGTGGCCGACTACCATGCTGCCTTGCCCGATCCGGGCGAGGGCCTGGCCCAGAACTGAGGAAGACGATGATGCTGTCCACCGATTTTTCCATCGTCCTGCCGGAACTGGTACTGGCGATCTTTGCCATGGCCGCATTGATGTTCGGGGTCTACACGACCAAGGACAAGGTCGCCGGTCTGATCTTGCAGGTGACGGCAGGTCTGTTCGTGGCCATGGCGATCTGGATCGGGCTGAACGGACAGGGCGACAACGCGGCCTTTGGCGGCATGTTCACCGATGACGCATTTTCGCGCTTTGCCAAGATCACCATCCTGTTGTCGGCGGCCTCGGTGTTGTTGGTGGGTCAGGACTACATGCAACGGCGTGACCTGTTGCGGTTCGAATACCCGATCCTTGTGGCACTGTCGGTTCTGGGCATGATGATGATGGTCTCGGCCGGGGACCTGATGTCGCTTTACATGGGGCTGGAGCTGCAGTCGCTGGCCCTTTACGTCGTGGCATCCTTGCGCCGTGACAGTGCCAAATCGTCAGAGGCCGGCCTGAAGTATTTCGTCCTTGGCGCGCTGTCCTCAGGCCTGCTGCTCTATGGCGCGTCGTTGGTCTATGGTTATGCGGGCACGACCCTGTTCTCGGGAATCCTGTCGACGCTTGGCGAAGATCTCCCGCTGGGCTTGCTGCTGGGACTTGTGTTCATGCTGGCGGGCCTTGCGTTCAAGGTTTCGGCAGCACCGTTCCACATGTGGACGCCCGACGTCTACGAGGGCTCTCCCACCCCGATCACCATGTTCTTTGCGACCGCCCCCAAGGTCGCGGCCATGGCGCTGATCGCGCGACTGACTTGGGACGCGTTCGGGGCGATCCCGGGCGACTGGGGCCAGGTGCTGGCGGCGCTGGCGGTGGTTTCGATGTTCCTTGGTGCCGTGGCTGCGATCGGGCAAAAGGACCTGAAACGCCTGATGGCCTATTCCTCGATCGCCCATATGGGCTATGCGCTGATCGGCCTTGCGGCAGGAACCGCAGGTGGGGTGCAGGCGATGCTGGTCTATATGGCGATTTACGTCACCATGAACATCGGCACCTTTGCGTTCATCCTGTCGATGGAACGCGACGGTCGCCCCGTGACCGACATTGCTAGCTTGAACATGTTTTCCAAGACCGAACCGATGAAGGCGCTGGCACTGCTGGTGCTGCTGTTCAGTCTGGCCGGTGTGCCGCCCATGGTCGGGTTCTTCGGCAAGTTCTACGTGCTGCAGGCAGCGGTTGACGCCAACATGACGTGGCTTGCCATCGCCGGGGCAGTCGCGTCGGTCATCGGGGCATTTTATTACCTCCGCATCGTCTACCTGATGTATTTCGGGGTCGAAGGCGACGGCGTGGACAGCCGCATGGCCCCGGTGCAATGGGTGGCGATGGTCGTCTCAGCCGTGATCATGCTGGCGGGCATCGTGAACCTGTTTGGGATCGAGGCTCTGGCCGCAACCGCCGCCGAAGCCCTTGTCGGATAAACCGGACTGGCCCCTCGGCGTTGCCCGCCATGTGCTGGCAACGGTGGACAGCACCAACGCCCATGCCCTGCGCGAAGCACCCGGCCTGATCGGCCCGGCATGGTTCATGGCGGGCGAGCAGAAGGCGGGACGTGGGCGGCGCGCACGGGCATGGGCAAGCCCACGCGGCAATTTCCACGCGACATTGGTGATGCGTCTGACAGAGCCCCCCGCTGTGATCGCCCTGCGGTCCTTTGCGGCGGCGCTGGCCCTGCGTGAGGCGTTGGTGTCGCTGACCGGGTTGCCTGAGGCCTTGACGCTCAAATGGCCCAATGACGTCTTGCTGAACGGCTCAAAAGTCGCGGGCATCTTGCTGGAAAACAACGGTCAGCGCGATGGCAGCGCGCATCTGGCGGTCGGCATCGGCGTCAACCTGATCGCGGCCCCGGCACCCCAGGACCTGGAGCCTGGCGCGCTGCCCGCCGTCACCATCCTTGCCGAAACCGGTATGCGGATTGATCCGGGCGCGCTGCTTGACCATCTCGCCCCGGCCTTTGCCCGCTGGGAAGGCGTGTTGCGCAGCGCCGGTTTCACCCCGCTGCGCGTCGAATGGTTGACCCATGCTGCGCGTCTTGGCACCCTGATCCGTGCCCGCACCATGCGCGAAACGCATGAAGGCACCTTTGACACGATTGATCCGGCGGGCAATCTTGTGCTGTCCACGGCCCAGGGTCGGCTGGCGATCCCGGCGGCAGACGTGTTTTTCTGAAAGGCGGACCCCATGCTATTGGCGATCGACTGCGGCAATACCAACACCGTCTTTTCGATTTGGGACGGATCCCGGTTTCTGGCCACATGGCGCATCGCCACGGATCACAAACGCACGGCGGACGAATATTTTGTCTGGCTGTCATCCCTGATGACGCTGACCAAGACCGATGCTGTCGTCACCGGCGTGATCATATCATCCACCGTGCCCCGCGTGGTCTTTAACCTGCGCGTCCTGTGCAGCCGCTATTTCGACTGCCGCCCTCTGGTGGTCGGAAAACCCGAATGTCGGCTGCCGGTGACGCCGCGCGTCGATCCGGGCACCTCGGTCGGACCCGACCGGCTGGTCAACACTGTTGCGGGCTTTGATCGTCACGGCGGCAACCTGATCATCGTCGATTTCGGGACCGCTACCACGCTCGACGTGGTCGATGATGACGGTGCCTATGTCGGCGGCGTGATCGCGCCGGGCGTCAATCTCAGCCTGGAGGCCCTGCATATGGCGGCCGCCGCCTTGCCCAATGTCGACATCACCAAACCGCAATCCGTGATCGGCACGAATACGGTGGCCTGCATGCAGTCGGGTGTGTATTGGGGCTATGTCGGTCTGGTCGAGGGCCTTGTCCAGCGCATCCGCGACGAGCGGGGTCGCCCGATGAAGGTGATCGCGACCGGGGGCCTTGCGTCCCTCTTTGACCAGGGCACACGGATTTTCGACAAGGTCGAGGACGATCTGACCATGCATGGTCTCGTCCTGATCCACGACCTGAATGCATAGCCCGCGGGGGGCGAACCCCGCAATTGCGACGAAGGACGACGGATGGACACGAACCGGCTGATCTACCTGCCCCTTGGGGGGGCGGGCGAAATTGGAATGAACGCCTATGTCTACGGTTATGGGCCCAAGGACCGCGAACGGCTAATCCTTGTCGATATGGGAGTGACCTTTCCCGACATGGACGGCACCCCCGGCGTCGATCTGATCATGGCCGACATGGCATGGCTGATCGCGCGCGTGGACCGGCTGGAGGCCATCTTCATCACCCACGCGCACGAAGATCACATCGGCGCGCTGGCGCTGCTGTGGCCGCAACTGAAAAAGCCCGTCTATGCCCGGCGTTTCACCGCCGAAATCGGACGCCTGAAATGCGCCGAGGCGGGCCTTCCCGCGGACACCATCACCGTGGTTGAATCTCGTCCCCAGACCATCACCGCAGGCCCGTTTTCGGTGCAGTTTGTGCCCGTCAGCCATTCGATCCCGGAATCCGCCGCGCTTGTTATCGACAGCCCGGCGGGCCGCGTGGTCCATTCGGGCGATTTCAAGATCGACCAGACCCCCATCGTGGGGGAAGGCTGGGACGATGCGCGATTCACCGACATTGCGGCGGAAAAACCGATCAAGGCATTGATGTGCGACAGCACCAACGTGTTTTCGCCGCTGCCCGGCCGGTCCGAAAGCACGCTGAAGGACAACATCGCCGAACTGGTGGCGTCGCATTCCGGGATGGTGGTGGCCACGACCTTTGCCTCCAATGTCGCGCGGGTCAAGACGCTGGCCGAGGCTGGGCGCAAGGCGGAGCGGTCGATTTGCCTGTTGGGCCGCGCGATGAAGCGCATGGTGCAAGTGGCGCATGACACTGGTGTGCTGAAGGATTTCCCGCCGACCATTACACCCGAGGAAGCACTGGAGATTCCGCGCCGCAACCTGATGCTGCTCGTCACCGGCAGCCAGGGCGAACGCCGTGCCGCCTCCGCCCAACTGGCGCGGGGCAAGTATCTGGGGATCGAGATGAAAGAGGGGGACATGTTCCTATTTTCCTCCAAAACCATTCCCGGCAACGAACGCGACGTGCTAAAGATTGTGAACGGCTTTTCCGAAATGGGCGTCGATGTCGTGGACGACAGTGGCGGCAAATACCACGTCTCGGGCCATGCCAACCGCCCCGATCTGGAGCATGTCCACCGCCTGCTGCTGCCCGACATGCTGATCCCAATGCATGGCGAACACCGCCATCTGCGCGAACATGCGCGGCTGGCAACCGAGGCCGGGATCGAGGCGATCGTGGCCACCAATGGCATGATGATCGACATCACCGGCGAGGTCCCCAAGGTGGTCGAGCGCATCGATACCGGCCGCACCTATCTGGATGGATCGGTCCTGATCGGGGCACGCGAAGGCATCGTCCGTGACCGGATCCGTATGGCACTCGGGGGACATGTGCTGGTGACCGTCATCATCGATGACGGCGAACAGCCGATGGGCGAACCTTGGGTCGAAATCATGGGTCTGCCGGTCGCGGGCAAGCGCGGGCAACCGCTGGCCGAGATGATGGAGACGGAGCTGGATGAGTTCGTCGTCAAGGCCGGACGCAAGCTGTTGGCAGACGACGCCAAACTGGACGAGGCGTTGCGCCGCGTGGTCCGCCAAGTCGCGATGGAAGAGATCGGCAAAAAGCCCGAGGTGACCGTGGTGATCAGCCGCCTGGTCGAGGGCTGATCAACCTAGTGCATCAAGGATCCGCGCCGCTTCGGCGCGCGGATCGGCCAGGGCGCCGCGATCCTCGCCGGGATGAAACCGCGCGCGGGTGGCTGTGGCCATAGGGTTGGGGGTCGCGATGACGACGCGCGGGCCGATCTTGGCGGTTTCTGCCTGCCAGCTTCGCGCCAGCGCCACCTGGGCGGCCTTGGTCGCGCCATAAGCGCCATGAAACGCCGTGGCGATCTTCGGGTCGTCAAAGAAAAGTGCAGTTCCGCGATGCGCCCGCAACAACGGTTCCACCATCGGGATCAACACGCCGGTGGCGCGGACATTGGTGGCAATGGACTTGTCCCAGTCCTTGGCATCGAGAGACCCCGCCGGTGCCAAGGGTGCGGCATGAACTGCCGCATGAACCCAAAGCCCGATCCCGCCCCAGCGGTCATGGATGCTGCGACACAGATGGCGCAGCGCGTCGTCGATATGGATGTCCATCGGCGCAAGGGTCAGCCCGCCTGCACCCGGCAGACCCATCGCCTTGACGCGGTCATCCAGTGCTTCAAGCGCGCCGACGGTGCGCGCGACTGCCACCACATGCCAGCCCCGCGCCGCCAGTTGTTCGGCCATCGCCGCACCCAGCCCGCGCGAGGCGCCGGTGATGAGGGCAATCTTCTGGGTCATGGCGTCGTCCTTCGCAGGCTGTCGGAGCCTCCGGCGGGGATATTTGAGCCAGTCAGAAAGGGCAAGGGTCAGCGCCGCCCGTAACCTGCGGCAAGCTCGGCCTGGCGGGTGGTGATGATCAGGTGCAGGAGGTGATCAGGCAGCGGCCGGTCGGGGGTGAAAAGAACGCCGCTTTTCGACGCCTTGAACGGGGTGCAGTCGATGCGCGGAATGACCGAGCCAGAATGGGGATAAAGCCCGAGATGGTGTTTGAAGGCCGCATAGCCCGCGACCATCCGCCCCTTTGGTCCAGGTTCGCGAAAGCCGGGCATGGCATAGGACATGCATTCGAAATGGTCGGGTAGAAGGGCCTTCAACCGGGCGCGGAGGACGGTCAGGGCCACGCGATGATGCTCGAGCAGCGCGGCAAGGTAGGCGTCGACCTCGGCCGCGCTGTTGTTCACTCCGCCGCCTTCATCTCGAACCCTTCTTCGATTTTGTCATAGGGGGCCACGGGATAATCCCCTGAAAAACACGCATCGCAGAATTGCGGTTCGGCCATGTCGCGACCTGCAGCCTCACCCGCTGCGCGGTAAAGGCCGTCGAGGGTCACGAACTTCAGGCTGTCGACGCCGATCCAGACGCGCATCTCTTCCTCCGACATCGTGGCGGCCAGAAGCTTGGACCGCTCTGGCGTGTCGACACCATAAAAGCAGGGCCAGGCCGTCGGCGGGCTGGCGATGCGAAAGTGGACCTCGGCGGCGCCTGCCTCCAGGATCATGTCCTTGATCTTGCGGCTGGTGGTGCCGCGCACGACGCTGTCGTCCACCAGAATCACCCGCTTACCCTTGATCAGCGCGCGGTTGACGTTGAGTTTGAGCCGCACACCCATGTTGCGGATATGCTCGGTCGGCTCGATGAAGGTGCGGCCCATATACTGGTTGCGGATGATCCCCATCGCGTAGGGAATACCGCTTTCCTGGCTGTAGCCGATGGCGGCTGGCGTCCCGGAGTCCGGCACCGGGCAGACGAGATCGGCGTCCACAGGGGCCTCGCGCGCCAGTTCCACACCGATCTGGCGGCGCGTCTCATAGACCGACCGGCCGTGGATGATGCTGTCCGGGCGGCTGAAATAGACGTTTTCAAAGATGCAGAACCGGGGCTTGGCGGGGGCAAAGGGGCGCGAGGATTCCACCTTGTTGCCTTCGATCACCAGCATTTCGCCGGGGTCTACCTCGCGCACGAAATCCGCACCGATAATATCCAGCGCGCAGGTCTCGGATGCCAGCGCCCACCCGGAATCACCGATCCGTCCCAGCACCAGCGGCCGCACGCCCAAGGGGTCGCGCACGCCGATCAGCTTGGTCCGGGTCATGGCGACTACCGAAAACGCGCCCTCGACCCGGCGGAGCGCGTCTTTCATCCGCTCGGCAATGGTCTTCTGGATCG
>JBKJVF010000104.1:0-12706 GCA_046589965.1 Paracoccaceae bacterium | reverse complement strand
CTGTCCATCGCGGGCACCCGTGCAATCACGGAGTAAACCATGGCCACCGCGGAAACCCATTACACCCTGCCGCTGCCGACCTTTGACAAGCCGGTCAAGCTGCTAATCGTCGTGGCGCCCTATTACCGCGCCATCGCCGACCATCTGGTCGAAGGGGCCCGCGCGACCGCTGCCGCCTGCGGCGCCGAGGTCGATCTGGTCGAGGTGCCCGGCGCGCTGGAAGTGCCCACCGCCATCGCCATGGCCGAACGCCAGGCAAAGTATGATGGCTATGTCGCACTTGGCTGCATCATCCGGGGCGAGACGACGCATTACGACACGGTGTGCAATGACAGCTCACGCGCCTTGTCGCTGATGGGTTTGCAGGGGACCTGCATCGGCAATGGCATCCTGACGGTTGAAAACCATGCCCAGGCGGCCGTCCGCGCCGATCCTGCGGTCCACAACAAGGGCGGTGGGGCGGCTGCGGCGGCCTTGCACCTGATCGCCCTTTCGCGCAAATGGGCAAGCCAGACCAAGGGGATCGGGTTTCGCGCATGACGACCAAGGGCAAGATGGGTGCAGCCGAGAAAAAGCAGATGAAATCTGCAGCGCGCCTCTATGCGGTGCAGGCGCTTTTTCAGATGGAAAGCTCTGGCCAGACGGTCGAAGGGGTTACGCGCGAATTTGAAACCCATCGTTTTGGCGCGGTCTATGATGAAGAGGGCGAGTTTGCCGAAGGCGATGTCGACCACTTTCGCGCCATTGTCGATCGCGCCGTCAACCATCAGGCCCGCATCGATCAGATGACTGACCGCGCGCTGGTGGCCAAATGGCCCATTGCGCGCATCGATCCGGTGTTGCGGGCATTGTTCCGCGCGGCCGGGGCGGAACTGGTCGAAATGCCGACCCCGCCCAAGGTGACGATCACCGAATATGTCGATGTCGCCAAGGCGTTCTTTCCCGATGGCAAGGAAGCGAAATTCGTCAACGCGGTGCTTGATCACATGGCCCACGAGGTCCACCCGGACCTGTGATGCTTAGCGCGCGCCCTGAAACAGCGTGATCGCGCGCTGGTGAAAACGGCGGCGCACGGCTGGCACCTCCATCGGCACCTCATGCGCGGCACCGGGATAAAGATCCAGCTGCCCCGCCCCCCATTGCGCCATCCGGGCATGGATCGGGACCGGGTCGACCACCACCTCTGACGTCCCGAGCGCACAGATCACCGGCAGGTTGGGTGAAGGCAGTGTAGCAAGTGCCGCGCATTCCCGCATCGCCGCCCCAAGCCAGCCAAGGCTGGGCCCGCCAAGTTGCAAGGCCGGTACCTCGACCATCTGTTCGCGCATCCAGGCATAGACGTCGGGGTCCTGCGTCAGGGTATTGCCCTGAAAGGGCTGTGCCAAAAGATAACAGGTGCCGGTTGTTGTCGGGGCATAGCGGTGCGACTGGCCAACCCATCCCGCCAGGGTGCTGACGGCGCGGGCCACGGGCCGCATCGCAGGCGACATCCGGATCCCCCACATCGGCGCGGAAAAGACCGCCGCCTTGAACTGGCCCGGCAACCGGATCAACGTCCGCAAAGCGATGGCACCGCCCATCGAATGCGCCAGAACAAAGATCGGCCCGGCAGGACCAAGCGTCCCGGCAAGGTCCAGCATGGCATCGACATCGCGCTGGAATTCGGCAAAATCACCGACATGCCCCACCATCGGGTCCGCCGCTGCCCGGTCCGAAAGCCCCTGCCCACGCCAGTCGATGGCAAGGCAGGAAAACCCGCCCGCAACCAGTTCTGCCGCTGTTGGTCCGTATTTCTCGGCCGGTTCCGACCGGCCCGGAAAGATCAGGACCGTACCGCGTGACCCACCGGGCCAATGCACGATGCGCAACCGCACACCATCGGCGGTCCTGACCCAACGGGCCGTCCCCCCCTCTGGCCCGCGCGCAAGCGCTTCGTAATAGGGTGCGGTGACCGCGTCCATTCTCACCCGAGCACCGATCCCAACCGGATCGCCTGTCCCATGTCCCCGTCGACGCTCAACTTGCCCGACATGAAGGCGGCGGTCGCGCTCATCTCGCCGTCAAGGATCGCGCGAAAGACATCGGTACTGGCCGTCAGGGTGACATCCGCAGGCTCGTCCCCGGCGCGGACGCCGCCTTCGTCCAGCATGATGCAGCCTTCGCCATCGACCACGAATTTGGCCAACCCGTCGAACCCGGAAGTCAGGCGGGCCGCCAACTGCGCTACGGCCTTGTCGATGACATCGCTCATCCCGTCTCTCCTTCGTGACCACGTGCATCTGGCAATTTGCCGCGACTGCGTTACCATGGGTATATGAAACGCAACGCGTCCTTTCTCAATGCTCTGTTCGCCGCAGTCTGGGCGATTCTTTTGTCTGCCTCGATTTCTGCGGCGGATACGGCCAAACTTGATGATCTTTTCACCCGCCTCGCGACCTCCGATGAGGCCGAGGCTGGCCGGATCGAGCAAGAAATCTGGATCGAATGGTCGAAATCCGGCTCTCCGGCGATGGATTTGCTGCTGCAACGAGGTCGCGATGCGATGGCGGCGGGGAATCTGGCCTTGGCCATCGACCATTTTACCGCGCTGATTGACCACGCGCCCGACTTTGCCGAAGGCTACAATGCGCGTGCCACCGCCTATTTCCAGGAAGGTGAGTTCGGCCCGTCTGTCGCCGATATCGCCAAGACTCTGTCGCTGAACCCGCGCCACTTTGGGGCAATGGCGGGCTTTGGGATGATTCTGGAACAGACCAACCAGCCCGACCGCGCGCTGGAGGTCTACAACGCCGCGATTGCTATACATCCCCATCTGGCAGGCGTATTGGAAGCGGTCGAGCGGATAAAGACCCAGGCGCACGGGCGCGACCTTTAAGATCAGGCACCGAACATGCGCGAGACCGCAACGGTCACGGCGGTCCTTGGGCCGACGAACACCGGCAAGACCCATTATGCCATCGAACGGATGCTGGCGCACCGGACCGGGGTGATCGGCCTGCCGCTGCGCCTGCTTGCGCGCGAGGTTTATGACCGCATCGTCGCCTCGCGCGGGCCGTCGGTGGTGGCGCTGATCACGGGCGAGGAACGCATCGTGCCCGAACGGACCCAGTATTGGGTCTGCACGGTCGAAGCGATGCCACCGGAAATCGGCGCCGATTTCGTAGCCGTGGACGAAATTCAGTTGTGTGGCGACGCTGATCGCGGTCACGTCTTTACCGACCGCCTGCTGCGGGCGCGCGGCCTTCATGAAACGCTGTTTCTGGGGTCGGACACCATGCGCGGGGCAATTGCGGCGCTGATCCCGCGGGTGCAGTTCCTGAAACGCGACCGATTTTCAACCCTGACCTATAGCGGTTCGAAAAAGATAAGCCGGGTGCCTCCGCGTAGCGCGATCGTCGGGTTTTCGGTTGAAAACGTGTATGCCATCGCCGAATTGATCCGCCGCCAGCGGGGCGGTTGCGCGGTTGTCATGGGGGCTCTTTCGCCCCGCACACGCAATGCTCAGGTGGCCTTGTACCAGAACGGCGACGTGGATTTTCTGGTCGCGACCGA
The DNA here is from genome assembly GCA_046589965.1 of Paracoccaceae bacterium. Lineage (GTDB taxonomy): Bacteria > Pseudomonadota > Alphaproteobacteria > Rhodobacterales > Rhodobacteraceae > JAJNPS01. The sequence continues at coordinate 9,154 of JBKJVF010000104.1, read as the reverse complement.
CGCCATCGGGATGGGGCTGAACCTCGACATCAGCCATGTCGCCTTTGCCTCCACCGCCAAGTTCGACGGCCACCGGATGCGCGGGCTTTATCCTCAGGAGCTGGCGCAGATCGCGGGCCGTGCCGGGCGGCACACCGAAAACGGCACCTTCGGTATCACGGGCGAGGCGCGCGAGCCTGATGCCGACACCATCGACGCCATCGAAAACCACCGCTTTGAACCTGTGCGAAAGCTGCACTGGCGCAATGTGGACCTTGATTTCGGCACCGCAGACCGCCTGATCCGGTCGCTTGAGGAACCGACCAGCAACGAATGGTTGACCCGTGCGCGCGATTCCGACGATCTGTCAGCGCTGAAGGCCCTGGCCGAGATGCCCGAAGTGCGCGACCGCCTGACCGGCCCCAAACGCGTGCAGCTGTTGTGGGATATCTGCCGCGTCCCGGATTTTCGCGGCAGCTCCACGGCCGAACATGCGAGCCTTTTGGTCCGCCTCTATGAGTTTCTTGTCGGTCGTGGTCTTGGTGGGGGAAAGATCCCCAGCGCCTGGATGAAAACGGCCGTTGAACGCATCGACAAACCTGGCGGAGACATTGACGCCATCTCCAAAAGGCTGGCCTATATCCGCACTTGGACCTATGTGGCGCAACGTACCGGCTGGGTTGAAGACGAAAGCCATTGGCGTGACGAGACGCGCGCTGTAGAAGACCGCCTGTCAGATGCGCTTCATGCCGCCCTGACACAACGATTTGTCGACCGGCGGACATCTGTTCTGCTTCGCCGGTTGAAGCAGAAGGAGACCCTCGTGGCCGAGGTGAATGACAAAGGCGAAGTGACGGTTGCAGACGAATTCGTCGGCAAGCTGCAGGGATTTCAATTCCAGCAAGATGCAAGCGGTTCTCCCGACGAGGCGCGCACCCTGCGCCAGGCTGCCTATCAGGCGCTGAAGCCGGAGTTTCATCTGCGCGCCGACCGGTTTTACAATGCTCCCGATACCGAGATGGACTTTACCACCCAAGGGGGCCTCATGTGGGGCACCACGGCGGTGGGCAAGCTGGTCAAGGGCGCGGACATCCTGAAACCCCAGGTCGAGGCATTTGTCGACGAAGAGGCCGGGTCCGACGTCGCCGACAAGGTGCGCCGCCGGATGCAGCATTTCATCGACCGCAAGATTGCCGCCCAGTACGAACCCCTGATGGCCATGGGCCGCGACGAAGGGTTGCAGGGCCTTGCCCGCGGTTTCGCGTTCCGTCTGTCCGAGGCGTTGGGCGTGCTGCCGCGCGACGACGTCGCGGGTGACGTCAAGGCACTGGACCAGGACGCGCGGGCAACGCTGCGCAAGCACGGCGTGCGGTTCGGGCAGTTCACCATCTTTCTGCCCTTGCTGTTGAAACCTGCGCCGACCCGGCTGCGGCTGGTTCTGTGGTCCCTGATGAACGACCTGACCGAGTTCCCCGAAAGCCCGCCACCCGGCCTGGTCACGATCCCGAACCTTCCTGACGTGCCGAAACAGCATTACACGCTGGCAGGCTATCACCCGGCAGGCACCCGGGCGATCCGCATCGACATGCTGGAACGTCTTGCCGACCTGTTGCGTGCCAAGGACAGCCGCGTCGGGTTCGAAGCCGCACCTGAAATGCTGTCGATCACCGGCATGACGCTGGATCAGTTCGTGGACCTTATGGCGGGCCTTGGCTATGCCGCCGAAAAGGGCGAACGCGAACGGGTCAAGGCAGCGCCCGTCCCGATCCCCGTTGACCCCGACGCGCCCTTGCAGCCGATCCCCGAACACGAATCCGCCTTTGTCCAGCCCGACCCGGAGGTCGAGGCGGCGGGTCCGGTCATGGAAACCTTTTACACCTTCACATGGGCCCCGAAGCCCAGGTTCCAGCGCCCCGAACGCGCGCCCCGCCCGGAACGCGCACCGCGCCCCGAAGGCACGCCCCGTCCCGAAGGCACCGCCCGTCCCGAAGGCGCGCCGCGCCCAGAGGGCGAAAAGCGCGAAGGCGGTCGCCGCCATGGCAAGCCAAAGACACCAAAACCGGGCAACCCTGTTCCGCAGCCCGTGGCCGACCAGGGCGACGGCAAACCCTATGGCCGCGCCGCCGCGCAAGATGCCGCCCGCGCCGAACGCCGCGATGCCGGGGCCAAAGGCAAGGGCAGCAAGCCCTATCCCAAGGATGACCGCCCGACATCCTATGATGCCCGTCCTCCCCGTGCAGACAGGCCCGTGGACCCGGACAACCCCTTTGCCGTTCTTGCGGCACTGAAAGCCAAGTTGTAGCGACTTGGCTGGACCGGGGGCCCGCAAAGCCGAAGGTCAACCCCCGCGCCTGCGGCTGGACAAATGGCTGTGGCAGGCGCGATTCTTCAGATCGCGCAGCCTGGCCGCCGAATTGATTGCCGACGGGGGCTGCCGGGTCAACGGCGTCAAGGTGTCGCGCGTCGGAACGCCGGTCTCGGTAGGGGACGTGCTGACCTTTGTACAGGCGCGTGAGGTCAAGGTGGTGCGGGTGACCGCCCTAGGCCACCGTCGGGGCCCTGCCGTCGAGGCGCAGCTGCTTTATGCAGACCTCGCCCCCGGCGCGACCTCAAGCCCGCTTGAATGATCCTTCCGAGTGTTCTAGTCAACTTTCCCAAAGCCTGCCCAAAAAGGACCTGCTTGCCATGACCTATGTGGTGACCGACAACTGCATCGCCTGCAAATACACCGATTGCGTCGAGGTCTGTCCGGTGGACTGTTTCTACGAGGGCGAGAACATGCTGGTCATCCATCCGGATGAATGCATCGACTGCGGCGTCTGCGAACCCGAATGCCCCGCCGATGCGATCCGCCCCGATACTGAACCGGACATGGACGATTGGGTCACCTTCAACCGCAAATACTCCATTGCCTGGCCGGTGATCGTGACGAAAAAGGACCCCCTGCCCGAGTCCGAGGCGCGCGACGGGGAAAAAGACAAGCTGGAGAAGTACTTTTCCGAGGCGCCAGGCGCGGGCGGCTGAGCCCCGATTCGCAACCTGCAGCTGCATGATTCGTCAGGCCGCAGCAAACTTGCATCTTTTCAACATGTTGCACTGCAGCGTTGGCGCTAGCGGCGCCAGTTGGAATCAGGCAGTTTTTGTGATATATATTCGTGACAATCAATCCACGGAGCCTCGTCATTCCCTCTTGCCATCATCGCCAGAGGGGGCTTTTCCAGTGACAGATGTAGCCTTTGACCCCGGGAACGCAGTTCCTGGCCAAGGGATTTGTCGCCGGTTCGAGGCACCAACCCAAAGGTAGTGAACGCATGACCAAGACCCGCAGAGCCGATTTCCGCCCCGATGAGTTCGTGGTTTATCCTGCACATGGTGTGGGTCGGATCATCTCGATCGAAGAACAGGAAATCGCCGGTCTGACGCTGGAATTGTTCGTCATCTCGTTCGAAAAGGACAAGATGACGCTGCGCGTGCCGACGCACAAAGCGACCGAAGTGGGCATGCGCTCGCTGTCGTCGCCCGACGTCATCACCAAGGCGCTGGACATGCTGAAGGGGAAGGCGAAGGTCAAGCGCGCCATGTGGTCCCGCCGCGCCCAGGAATATGAGCAAAAGATCAACTCCGGCGATCTGCTGTCCATCGCGGAAGTCGTGCGCGACCTGCACCGCACCGACGACCAGCGCGAACAAAGCTATTCCGAACGTCAGTTGTACGAGGCCGCCCTTGAACGCCTGACCCGCGAAGTCGCCGCCGTTGCCGGCAGCGACGAGATCGGTGCCGCCAAGCGTGTTGGTGACGTGCTGGTCAGCCGCGCGGCGTGATCTGATCGGGCGACAAGAATGCAAGACGGCGGCCCATGATGCGGCCGCCGTTTTGGTTTGGATGGTCAGCCCAAGTGAGCCGCGCGACCGGCGCACCGGCCCATCGTGGATCCCGCTAGTCGACCCTCAAACGCAGCGGAAGGGCATCAACATAGCGGGATGCCAAGGTCTGCTCGATCACTTTGCGGCGCGCAAGCTCGTCCAGGCAGGCCAAGACAACAGTCTGACTGAAAAACACACCGGACGCGACGACTGAAAGATGAAGCAGTCCTTCGACGTCAATCGTTTTAAGTTCCATCAGCCCGCGAATATAAACAGCATCGCCGTCAATCAATTGCTCGCGCGCGTGGATCAATTTAAGGCGGTGCTGCTGACTGTTGCTTATGGGCAGTGACTTGTTGAAAATGAACTTGTGAATGACAAATCCGCGCTTGCGCAGATCCATATCCACTCCCGAAGCCATCGGTTCACCGTCATAAAGCTGCAGATGGCGCAGTTCAACGATCACGGCAATCGCCTGTTTGATTTTTTCTGCGGCGCCTTCAAACACGGCGACCTCGCCGCCCTGAATATCGATCTTGAGCAAATCAAATCTCGAAATCTCGGCCACGCTGTCAAGTGCAACCGTCTGCATCGGAATTCGCTCGACAACCCGAAACATGCGCGGTCTGCCCAAGGTAGCGGAGGCTGGACCATAAGGTTCAAAAATCGACGTCATGCCATTGCTGCGATAAACCTTCAGCTCTTGAAGCGAACCATCGCCGACAGCAAACGGGAAATATGTTTCGCGGCTGGATTTGACCTTTTGAAGCGCCTCAAAGGCTGCAGTCTGGGGCTCAAATCCAATGACATCGCATCCCCCCATTTGAAGAAGGTCTTTATAAGGGACATCGTTGATCGGATTAGCCCCGACATCAACCACAACGGTGGGACGGGTCAGTGGCAATTCACGCAAAAGCAATTGCGTCGCCTCTGCGGTATCGGGCAATGGCTGCGTCTTGTGTGGCGATGTCCCGGTGTCGATTGTCATCACGCCATTCCCCATTGCAACGCCAGTTTCGCATCTCCCGCCCGAACTTTCATAGCCAAGCGCATCTCACCACACAAGGAAACTGCGCATCACCGCACGCGGGACGTCATCGCCCCCAAAGTGGCGGTCAGTCGGACAGGTCCGGATGCCAGCTACCGCGTAGATCAACGCAAGCATGGGCCGTCATTGGTTGCCATGATATCGGCGCAAAAGTCTCTGACTGCACGGGCCCGGAAAGTTGCCGGGAGCGAACCGAACTCATAGCCAGGTTTGAGCGTTCACCCGAAGTACCGCTCTGCACTGACATAGCCCGCCAGCCGCCCCGCCGCGCACCAGTCCCGCTCCAGTGACATGTCGCCCACCAGAATGACCTGATCAGACGACACCCGGCCCATCGCCACGCGCAAGGCATCACGCACATCTTTGAACCGGGCCAGCGCAAAGGGCGCATCATGGGCCGCGTCGACGACCCCCTCGCTCGCGGCCATCAAGGCAGACGTCGACAAGGGCCGCACGGCCAATGCGATCCGGCCTGCTCCGGTTAACGAGGCCAACTTCTCCACGCGGTCGAGCGGCATCGCGGGCCGCGTCACCGCCACACGCAACGCATTCGACGAAAAAAGAAACGCCACCACGTCATGTCCGGTCGAAGCCCTCACCGACGCATAGGTCTTGTAGTCCAGCCCCAGTTCTTTCGCGCGTCGCACCCGAAGGCGCACCACCTCGATCGGCAAGGTCGGCAGCAGACGCGCGCGGGCCTCAGTCCAGCAATGTCGCCGCCAGCTGACACCCCCCTCAAGCGAGGGTCCGCGATTATGGCCAAGATCGCTCAAAGCTCTTTCACCTTTTCATAAATATCCCGCGGGGGTCCGGGGGTGCGAAACCCCCGGTTCGACATTCAATCCCAATCCCGCAGGCGGGCCACATAGCGCGCCATCGTGTCGACCTCGAGGTTGACCAGGTCCCCCACCGCAACCGTGCCCCAGGTTGTCACTTCGCGCGTGTGGGGGATGAAGTTCACGCCGAAATCACGACCCTCCACCTCGTTCACCGTCAGCGATGTGCCGTTCAGTGCAACCGACCCCTTGGGGGCAATGAACTTTGCCAGACTCTCCGGCGCGCGAAAGGTCACGCGCAGGCTGTCCCCCTCGGGCCGGACAGCAACCACCTCGGCCAGACCGTCGACATGGCCCGACACGATGTGGCCGCCGAGCTCATCGCCCACTTTCAACGCGCGCTCCAGGTTCACCCGGCGACCCGGGTGCCAGCCGTTGCGGCCGATATTGGTTTTGGACACCGTCTCGGCCGAAATCTGGACTTCGAACCAGTCGTGCGGCGACGCGCCCGTGGCGACGACCGTCAGGCATACCCCTTCACAGGCGATGGAGGCACCAATCGCAATCGTCGCAGCCGAATAGCTGGTCGCGATCCGGGCGCGCAGATCGCCCTGCTGGTCCAGTGCTGTGACCTCGCCCATATCCGTTACGATACCTGTGAACATGGCGTTCTCCATCGCTCGGCCAATCCTGCCCCCGGCGTATCGCTGGACGGCCATCCTGGCAAGTCCAACCGCCCCCGTCGCGGGTCCGGGTCCAATCTGTCACAAGGCGCAACCCATGTGGCGTCCCCCCCTTGCCGACCTGTCCATTGCGCAAGATAGTTTGGGCGTAGTTTTGCAATGTCGGGTCACGCAAGCTTATGCCCCAACCGACCTCCGGCCACGCGCGCAGGTTTCTGTTCCTGCAAGGTCCGCATGGGCCGTTCTTTCACCAGCTTGGTGCCGCCCTGACCGCAACCGGGGCCTGCGCCTGGCGGGTCGGCTTCAATCAAGGCGATCAGGCATTTTGGCCGTCGCACAGCTACATCGCCCACAAGGCGGGCGACTGGTCCGAACGTCTGAATGGCATCCTGACGGACAAGGCCATCACCGACCTTGTGCTTTACGGCGACACGCGCCCCGTCCATGCCCAGGCAATTGCGCAGGCCCGCGCGCGCGGTTTGACCGTACACGTCTTTGAGGAAGGCTACCTGCGCCCTTACTGGATCACCTATGAACGTGGCGGGTCCAATGGAAATTCGCGCCTGATGCAAATGGACCTGCCCACCCTTCTGGCCCGATATCCGGACCTTGTGTCAGGTGTGGCCGAGGTGCCCCCCGTCTGGGGCGACATGCGCCAGCACATGTTCTGGGGCGCGGTCTATCATGGCCTTGTCCTTGCCGGCGCGCGCCGATACCCCGCCTTTCATCCGCATCGGGGCCTGACGGTGGCCCAGGAATTCACGCTTTATCTGCGCAGGTTCCTGTTGCTGCCCCTGCACCGCTGGGAACGGATGCTGGCCACGCGGCGGATTGCCCTCGGGCGGTTCCCCTATCATCTGGTTCTGTTGCAGCTGGAACATGATGCCAGCTTTCAGGCGCATTCGCCATTTCGCACCATGGCGGAGTTTATCGCCCCGGTCATCGAAGGCTTTGCCAAAGGCGCGCCAGCGCACCACCATCTGGTCTTCAAAGCCCATCCGCTCGAAGATGGCCGCGCCCCCATCGCGCGCGACATAAGGGCGCTGGCGCGCCAGCACGGGCTGCAGGGCCGCGTCCATTTCGTGCGGGGCGGCAAGTTGGCGCGGCTTTTGGACACCGCAAAAAGTGCCGTCACCGTCAATTCGACGGCGGGCCAGCAGGCGTTGTGGCGGGGCCTGGCCCTGCGCATTTTCGGCGACGCCGTCTATGGCAAGCCTGAACTTGTCTCGACCCAGAACCTGGTCGATTTCTTTGCCGCCCCCCGCGTGCCCGACCTTGCCGCCTACCGTGCGTTTCGCGCCTACCTGCTGGCGACCAGCCAGATTCCGGGTGGGTTTTATTCCACCGCCGGTCGGCAAAGACTGTTGCGCAGCGTGGTCGACAAGGTCCTGTCCGCCCAGGATCCCTATGATGCCCTGGCCGGTCTGAACGCGGCTGAGCGGCAACAGTTGCGCATCGTCGTCTGACCTGGACAACCAGGGCTGGCCAATCGTGCAATCTTTGGTTAGGCTTACACGCAAAACTTGAGGCAAGCTCCATTATAAGGAGTGCGAGCAGTGAACCGAAATACGACCAGAACGGCGAAGGCCGTGCTGTTGGTTGCGATCCTGTCGACGGTGGCCGCTTGCGGCCTGCCGCGATCAGGTCCGACCAAACGCGAGATCTTTGCAGGGTCCGTCCTGAAAGAGGGCGACGCCTTCATCGTCACCGTGAACAGCCGCGTCACCCGGGCGACGTCGGTCGTTCCGGCTTTTGGCTTTGGCTCCAATTTCCGCAATGCAGGGCTTGTCGGCTCCGATACCATCGCATCCGGCGATGTTCTTGGCCTGACGATCTTTGAAAACGTGCGCGACGACCCGCTGTTGGGCAATACCGGACAGCGCGTCTCCGCACTGACGGATGTGCAGGTCGACGGGCAGGGATACATCTTTGTCCCCTATGCCGGGCGCATCCGGGCCTCGGGCCAGACACCCGAAGGCTTGCGTCTGGCGATCACCCGCAAGCTGGACACCCAGACGCCTGATCCGCAGGTCTCGGTACAGCGGCTGGCGGGCGACGGGTCGACCGTCACCATCGAGGGCGCTGCATCGGCGCAAGGCGTGCTGCCCATCGAACGGTCCACCCGCACCTTGTCGGCGATGCTGGCCAAGGCGGGCGGCGTCACGCTTGACCCCGAGATCGCGATCGTGCGCGTGACGCGCGGCAGTCATACCGGCAAGGTCTGGCTGACCGATCTTTATGAAAATCCTGCGCTGGACATTGCCCTGCGTCCAGGTGATCGCATCGTGGTGGAAAGCGATACCCGCGCCTTTGTGGCACTGGGCGCAACCGGTGCGCAGAACAGGGTTCCCTTTAACACCCAGAACCTGTCCGCGATCGAGGCCATTGCGACCGTCGGGGGTCTCGCCACGTCGCTGGCCGATCCCACGGGCGTCTTCGTCTTCCGCAACGAAGTGGCCGAGATCGCCAATATCGTGCTGGGCCGCAATGACCTCATCGGGGACCAGCGCCTGGTCTACGTGCTCGACCTGACCCAGCCGACCGGCATGTTCGAGGCGCGCGATTTCCTGATCCGCGACGGTGACACGGTCTATGTGACCGAAGCCCCGTTTGTGCAGTGGCAAAAAACGCTGAACGCCATTTCCGGCACCGCCGGGGCCGCCAGCGGTGTCACCAGCGCGGTCGAGGGCGGCTGACCGCCGGCATGTCGGCAGACCAGATCGATATCAAGGCTGCCGGGAAAAGCCCCCGGCGGCTTTGTCACGTGAACCTGGGCTTTCTGCGTGACCACCGATTGTCCCGCAT
>JBKJVF010000037.1:0-3321 GCA_046589965.1 Paracoccaceae bacterium | reverse complement strand
CATCGATTTCAACGTGGGCTACGGGTTCACCCCGATCATCGTGGCGTTCCTCGGTCGGCTGAACCCGGTGGGCATTCTGTTTGCCGGGCTGCTGATGGCACTGACCTATATCGGCGGTGAGCTGGCGCAGTTCGGCCTCGGCCTGCCATCGGCGGCAATCCAGGCGTTTCAGGGGATGCTGCTGTTCTTTCTGCTGGCGACGGATCTGCTGACCAACTTCCGGGTGCGGCTGACGAAACGGGAGGTGGTGTAATGTTCGGCAGCATTGATCCGGCTCTTTTGATCGCGTCGCTGATGGTAAATTCCGTCCCGATCATGTTGGCCGCTACGGGCGAATTGGTGGTGGAGAAATCGGGCGTCCTGAACCTCGGCGTCGAGGGGTTGATGATCATGGGGGCGATCTGTGGCTTTGTGACCGCGGTACTGACCGGGAACCCCTATCTGGGGTTCCTCGGGGGCGCGGTCGGTGCGGCTGTGTTTTCGCTGATCTTTGCCGTGCTGACGCAGGTGCTGCAGACCAATCAGGTGGCGACCGGGCTGGCGCTGACGCTGTTCGGCCTTGGCCTCTCCAGCCTGATCGGACAGGGATATGTGGGGATCAAGCCGCCCGCGACGGGCGACGTGCCGCTGGGCCCGCTGGCAGACATTCCGTTCCTCGGCAAGGTGCTCTTCAGCCATGACTGGGTGGTTTACCTGTCGATCCTGCTGGTCGCAGCGGTGTGGTGGGTGTTGAAATACAGCCGGGCCGGGCTGATCCTGCGCGCGGTCGGGGAAGGCCACGATGCCGCACACGCGCTGGGCTACAAGGTCACGCGCATCCGGATGCTGGCCATCATCTTCGGTGGCGCGATGGCGGGCCTTGGGGGGGCCTATGTCAGTCTGGTCCGGGTGCCGCAATGGACCGACGGGATCACGGCCGGGGCGGGGTGGATTGCACTGGCCATCGTCGTATTTGCGTCGTGGAAACCGTGGCGCGTTCTGATCGGCGCCTATCTTTTCGGCGGCATCAGCGTCTTGCAGTTGAACCTGCAGGCAGCAGGGTCGTCGATCCCGGTGGAGTACTTGTCGATGGCCCCTTATCTGATAACCATCCTTGTGCTGGTCATCATGTCTTCGGGCCGGGGCCGTGCGTCGTTGAACGCACCCGCGGCCCTGGGTCAGAACTTTCACGCCTCGCGTTAGGGGCAAACAACGCCGGGGGCACCGACGCCCCCGCATATCGGGGAGACTCTGAAATGAAACGCAGAACATTGCTTGCGACAGCTGCACTTGGCCTGGGGCTGGCCTTTGGCGGCGCGGCCATGGCGCAGGACAAGACCAAGGCCTGTTTTGTCTATGTGGGACCCATCGGCGACGGCGGCTGGACCTTCCAGCACCATCAGGGCGCTTTGGCGGTGCAGGAAGCCTATGGCGACAAGGTCGAAATCCAGTTCCAGGAAAACGTGCCCGAAGGTGCGGATGGCGAACGCGTGATGACGCAGATGGCACTGGGCGGGTGTGACATCATCTTCACAACCTCATTCGGCTACATGGATTCGACAAACGCCGTCGCAGCCAAATTCCCGAATGTGAAGTTCGAACATGCCACCGGCTACAAGCGCGACAGCGCCAATGTGTCGACCTACAACGCGCGGTTCTACGAAGGCCGCGCCGTGCAGGGCACCATTGCAGGCCTGATGACCAAGACGAACAAGATCGGCTACATCGGATCCTTCCCGATCCCCGAAGTGATCATGGGCATCAACAGCTATTATCTGCATGCCAAGAAGGTGAACCCGAATGTCGAGCTGACAGTGGTCTGGGCCTTTACCTGGTTCGACCCGGCCAAAGAGGCCGATTCCGCCAAGGCGATGATCGAACAGGGCGTGGATGTGATCGCGTCACACACCGATTCAACAGCACCTCTGGCCGAAGCGGCCAAAACGCCCGGCGTGATCGGGTTCGGGCAGGCGTCGGACATGGCTGACTACAAGCCATCGCCGCGCGTCTCTTCGATCATCGACAACTGGGCCCCCTATTACATCAAGCGCGTCGGCGCGCTCATGGACGGGTCCTATGCGCAGGCTGATGCCTGGGAAGGTATCGCAGGCGGTGAAGTCGAAATCGGCGAGATCACCGATGCGGTCCCGGCCGAGGTGAAGGCCCAAGCCGAAGCCCTGAGCGATGCCATCGCGGCTGGCACCTATCATCCCTTTACCGGACCCATCAACAAGCAGGACGGATCGGTCTGGCTGGCAGATGGCGCAGTGGCACCGGACGGCGATCTGTTGGGCATGGGCTTTTATGTCGAAGGCATCACGGGCGACATCCCGAAATAAATTGGCCTGACCGCAAGGCCAGGCAAAGGGGCCGCCGTGGCAACACGGCGGCTTTGCTTTTCATGCGGGGCCAAGCGTTATTCGGCACATTGGATCATGCCGATTTCATGGGGACGCGCCCCGCTGCATGGCGGTGCTGGCGCTGTCCTGAGCAGGCGAAAGCGATGTGGCTTGGCTTGGCTTCATCTCGTCACCGGACAAACTGATAAGCCGCCTTTCGCTCTGTCCCGCTGCGTGGCACTGTCCCGCGCATGGATGCGGATTTCCTGATCATCGGTGGCGGTATTGCGGGTGTGTCGGCGGCGGCAACGCTGTCGGAGCTTGGTCGCGTCGTTCTGCTGGAGGCCGAGGCGCAACTGGCGCATCACACGTCTGGCCGGTCAGCCGCGATGTATGAGCCACACTATGGCGCCCCGCCGGTGGTGGGGTTGTCGATGGCGTCGGGCGACTACTTTCGCGCCGCGGCGGGCGTGCTGTCACCGCGGGGGTTGATGTTGGTTGGTGGACCCGGCGACCGTGCCGCATTCGACACTGATCTGGTGGCAATGGCGTTTGAGCCCGTTTCGGTGGCCGAGGCGCGGGACGCGATCCCGATCCTGAACCCCGATGCGGTGGCCTTTGCGGCGATGGCGGATCATGCCTGGGACATTGATACCGATCTGTTGCTGCAAGGTTTCGCCAAGGCGGCGCGAGGGCGCGGCGCGCAGATCTTGACGGGTGCCGCCGTGACCGGGGTCACGCATGACGGGGCCTGCTGGACGGTGACATCGGCGGCGGGCGAGTTTCGGGCGGGGACGATCATCAATGCTGCAGGGGCCTGGGTCGACCAGATCGCCCGGATGGCGGGGATCGCTCCTTTGGGATTTCAGCCGATGCGCCGGTCGATGGCGCGCATACCCGCGCCCGGCGGACATGATGTCAGCCGCTGGCCGATGGTCTTTGGCGCGGGTGAGACGTGGTATGCCAAGCCCGATGCCGGTGCCTTGCTCGTCAGCCCGGCAGA
>JBKJVF010000052.1:0-5497 GCA_046589965.1 Paracoccaceae bacterium | reverse complement strand
CGCACCGATGGCGGGCGCCGCCGCGGGCTGATGTCGGTCTGAGCTGACCACTGGCCTGGGAACAGGCCGGTGGCCGGTCAGCAAAGCTCGCAGGCTGACGTGGTCAGGTCATCTGGTGGACAATTAGCTGATATGCATCAAGCACTTAGTCCGTGGCGCCTGAGCGTGGCGCCGATGATGGACTGGACCGACCGCCACTGCCGGTACTTTCACCGCCAGATGACGCGCCGGGCGATGCTCTATACCGAAATGGTTACAGCACCTGCGGTGATCCATGGGCCAAAGGATGGGCTGCTGGCGCATCACGCGGCAGAGCATCCGGTCGCGTTGCAGCTTGGGGGTTCAGATCCTGTCGAACTGGCGCAGGCGGTCAGACTTGCCGCACCCTATGGCTATGACGAGATCAATTTGAATGTCGGATGCCCGTCGGACCGCGTGCAGTCGGGGTGCTTTGGTGCGGTGTTGATGGAACGCCCTCAGCTGGTGGCTGACTGCCTCTCGGCGATGCTGGAGGCAAGCTCGGTGCCGGTCTCCGTCAAGTGCCGCATCGGTGTCGATGATCAGGACCCGGAGATCGTGCTGCCCGATTTCATCGAAAAGGTCAGCGGGGCAGGCATCACCCATATCATCATTCATGCCCGCAAAGCCTGGCTGCAGGGCCTTTCCCCCAAGGAAAACCGCGAGGTGCCGCCGCTTGACTACGACCTCGTCATCCGCATGAAGCGGGCCTTCCCGCATCTGACCATCTGCATCAACGGCGGGATCACCAGCCTGGATCAGGCGCGCGGCTTTCTGGCGCATGGCCTGGATGGTGTGATGCTGGGGCGGGCGGCCTATCACGACCCGGCAAGCGTGCTGATCGGTGCGGATGCGCTTTGGGGTGAGGCGTTCGCACCTGATCTTGTCGCGGTGGTGGACGCAATGCGCCCCTATATCGCGGATCATTTGGCACAAGGCGGGCGCCTGCATCAGATCACCCGCCACATGCTGGGACTGTTTCACGGCCAACCCGGCGCGCGGGGGTGGCGGCGGGTCCTGTCGGAACAGGCCAACCGCCCCGGGGCGGGCTTGGGCGTTCTTGACGACGCCCTTGCCGGCCTTCAGGCCTCGGCCGCCGCCTGACGCGGGATCATCAACGACAGACCAAGCGCCAGCGCGCCGCAAAGCGCAATCGCGCCCTGCATCGGCACGACCGTGCCATCAAGGAACGGGCCGGCCGCTGCCACCAGCACACCTGCCGCAACCATCTGCATCGTGCCCCCGAGCGACGAGGCAAGACCCGCGTTGGCGCCGTGATCCTCCAGCGCCTGCACCTGCGCTGTTGGCAGGATCACCCCCAGAAACATGTTGCCGATGAACAGCGCGGCCATCGTGACGGGCAAGGTCGCGAGCCCGGCCAGCCCCAGACCGAACCCGACAAAGGTCGCGATCGAAAATCCTGCGGTGGCCAGATAGATCATCCGCAGCGTGCCCATCCGTTGCGCCAGTGGGCTTGCGAACTGCGATGCCGCGAAGAACCCGACCGCGTTCAGCGCGAAGGCCAGCGAGAACTGCGTCGGACTTAGCCCGAACTGCTGGGTATAGACGAAGGACGCGCTGGCGATGAACACAAAGAAACTGGCAAAGGCAAACCCCGCAAGGAATGTCATCACCATGAAGGGGCGATCCGTTAGCAGCGACATGATGCCTGTGCGCATGGTGGAAGCATCGAACCGCTGCCGATTTGCTTCGGTCAGGGTTTCGGGCAGCGCATAGTGGATCAGGAAAAAGCTCAGTGCTGCGGCTAAGAGCAAGGCCCAGAAGATCAGCCGCCAGCTGCCATAGCTCAGCAGCGCCGATCCCGACAACGGCGCAAGCAAAGGCGAGACCGCGATCACGATCATGATCGTCGACATCATCCGCGTGGCCGAATGCCCGGTGGCAAGGTCGCGGATCACGGCGCGCAGCACGACCATGTTGGCCGCCCCCCCAAGTCCCTGGATCAGCCGCCCCACGATCAACCACTCCACCGACGGGGCCAGCGCGCACAGGACCGTGCCGCCCATGAACAACGCCAGACCGGTATACATCGGCGGCTTGCGCCCGGCCTGATCTGCCCAAGGTCCGTAGACCATCTGCGCCAGCCCAAAGGCGATGAAATAGGCCACGATCGTCCATTGCACCGACTGCATCGAGGCGTCGAATTCCGCGCCGATATCGGGCATCGCGGGCAGGTACATGTCGATGGCAAAGGGGCCTACAGCAGCCACAAGACCAAGGATGACGGAATACATCGTCAGGGATAGCGTGCGGGCCATTACGGGCCTTTCTGTCGATTTTCGGATTGAAGACGGGTTGGCTACGCCCTTTTTTTGACAATGAAAAGAGGACGCGCCGGGAAAACATCCGACATGCTCTGGCCGCATGGCTGAACGCCCGCTAGGGTGCGCCCGAACCGACCAGACAGGACCCTGATGCCCGACCTTGCCAGCCTTTTGCCGATGATCGCCCTTCTGGTCATTGTTGGTGCATTTGCAGGCATCATTGCGGGTCTGTTGGGCGTGGGCGGGGGGATCGTGCTGGTTCCGGCGTTCTATTACACGTTCGACCATCTGGGTTATGGCGGTGATCAGCTGATGCAGGTCTGCCTTGGCACCTCGCTTGCCACGATCATCGTGACCTCGATGCGTTCAGCCTTGGCGCATCACCGCAAATGCGCGGTCGACTGGTTGATCCTTCGGCAATGGGGCCCCTACATCGCCGCCGGGGCCATCGGGGGTTTTCTTTTGGCCGCCACGCTGAAGTCGACGGCACTTCAGGTGATCTTTGGCGTGCTGGCCCTGATCGCGGGGCTTTACATGGCCTTTGGGCGCGACAGCTGGCGTCTGGGTGCGACAGTGCCTGGCGGGATCACACGGGCCGCGCTCGGCGGCGCATTGGGGTTCTTTTCCTCGCTGATGGGGATCGGTGGCGGCACCTTCGGGGTGCCGATGATGTCGCTTTATGCCATGCCCATCCACCGTGCCGTGGCGACGGCGGCGGGCTTTGGCATCATCATCGCGGTCCCTGCGGCCTTGGGCTTTCTGACCTTGCGGGTCGATCATGCGCCACCCTGGACGATCGGCGCGGTCAATATTCCCACATTCTTCGTGATCATCGCGATGACCGTGCTGACCACCCCCTTGGGTGTGCGGCTGGCCCATGCGATGGATGCACGGCTGCTGAAACGCGCCTTTGCCGTCTTCATCACGTTGGTGGCGCTCAACATGTTACACAAGGTGGCCGGATGGTAAGAGAAGGACTTGGCTGGAAGGTGATCGGCCCGGATCTGGAGATTCTGGCATGGGCGGTTGCAGCACTGCCTTCGGCGCGCACAGCCATCACCGCATCCAAAGAGACGTGGCGGTCGGGCGGCACATGGTTTGTGGGTCTTGATGCCCTGCCGAATGCCGAGGCGGGCGAAATTGCCGGGACCCCGTTCCCTTGGGCGGCGCTGCCGCTTGATCCGACGCCGCTTCACCGCGCACAGTTGTCCACCATCCGTGCGGGCTATCCGTTGCGCGAACGTGGCGAAAGCGATGCGGCGTTTCATTTTCGCCGTGACCGCGACGCGGCGCATCTGGACGGCCTTTTGGCGGTCGGTCCGGCGCGGCGGCGGATGATGCGCGAACCCCATGCCTGGATCCTTGGCCTGCCCTTGACCGATTGCGGGGCCGGGGCGTCGCCCCTTGTGGTCTGGGACGGGTCTGCCCCAATCATCCATACGGCGCTGAAGCGCGCCTATGCAGGCCAGCCTCCGGACAGCTGGGGCGACATCGACGTGACCGGCCCCTATCAGACCGCGCGACGCGAGGTGTTCGAGCAGTGCCGCCGGATCGAGGTGCATGTCCGCCCCGGCGAGGCGACGCTTTTGCACCCGATGACCATCCATGGCGTCGCGCCATGGGGTGTGCAGGCCCCGGTCAAAATCGCCGATGACCGCATTATTGCCTATTTCCGCCCGTTCAGTCCGTCGGTCGCGGAATGGATGACGTTGGTCTGAGGCCGCATCAGGCTGAGGTTTCGGTCGGAAAGGTCCAGTTCTTGCGACGTGGAACCCGCACCGCGAGCATCGGCTTGAGCAATGGCGAGGCGAACCTTTTCAGGTCCAGTGCCTCGTGCACGCCGATGCTGTCCTCGCCCTCGATGCGTGTCTTGACCAGCGAGCGGGAATAAAAGGGTGCATCCAGCATCGCCATCACTTGACGAGGGGTAGTGCCTGCATCCGCGCGGGTTTCACGGCGCAGCGCCCACAGCGTGCGCGCCATAGGCGTCAAGGGCGGCGGTGCGATCTCGCGGACCGTGCCATCGGGCGCGACCTCCACCCCAAGCTCCAGCCTGGTCCCGTCAGACCGGATGGCGTCGTAAAAGCAGACCGTCCGGTCCCGCAGCGGAAACCGCCCCCAGGTCCAGGTGCGAAAGTCGGCCTCAAGCGCTGCCGTGCCGAAATTGGCGTCGAAATAGCCGTGGCCCTGCCAGCGGTGGCCTTGGGTCAGGTCGACCTCGATCCGGGCGATGGGCGCAAAGGGACGCCAGATGTGCCGTGCGTCAGGCGTCAGCGTGGCCTCGACCGATGTCATGGCGCTGGGGGTCAGGGTGATGCGCCCCCGCACCCGGCTGATGATCGGCGGGGCGGATACTTCGTCGATGTCGATCACCAGCGAAGTGCCGGTCCAATGCATGCGGCTGGGACCGACCTCCAGCGTGTCGCGGCTTTGGCGCAGGGCACTGCTGCCCCGGTCGGTCATGGTAAAGCGCCCCCCCGGCCCGTAGGTGGCGACATTGATGCAGCAATGGTTGGCGGGGTCGCGCCTGCCGCTCCACTTGTACCAGGGCGAAAAGACCGATCCGATGAACCCTATGACCGAGACGGCGCGCGTGCCGTCGTCGCTGACCCCGTCGACATACCACCAGGCATAGCCGTCCGGGTCGACACGGAGGCTGAAGTCAGGTCGCGCATGATCGCCGCGGCCGCGTGCGTCCCGGAGAGGGCTGCCATCGCGATACCCGCCCCCGGATGCGCCCCGCCCCCCGCCAGATAAAGGCCCGGCAGCGACGTCGCCGCCGCGGGCCGGTGGAACGCGGCGAAGGTCCCCTCCGGACTGCGCCCGTATATCGCGCCCTCCGACCCCGGAAAGTCCCGCGCCAGCATCGCTGGTGTCGTCAGGGCTGACGGCGGGGGCGTCGGGCTGAAGGTCAGCCCGAACCGCGCCAGTCGGTCGAAGGTTCTGGTCCTGCATTGCGGTTCCTCGTGGCTGTCGGTGGCGATGCCTGTCGGGGCGTTCATGATGATCTCGAACCGTTCAGGGCCGGTTTGGGTTCCCGCGCCCAGACGGTCCTCGGCACAGACGTAAAGCGTCGGCGCCTCAGGCATGAGGCCCTGCCCGATGGGTCCAAATTCTGCGGAAGGGTTTTCGGTGAAAAAGACGTTGTGATGGATCAGCGGCGGGCCGGACGGTGTCGCGGCAAAGGCCCAGAC
>JBKJVF010000240.1:0-6264 GCA_046589965.1 Paracoccaceae bacterium | reverse complement strand
GGTGGCGGGGCAGGGCCGGACTCGACCCCGTTCGAGAAGGTCTACCTTGTGATCGAGGGCGAGATGACCGTGATCGTGGGCGGTCAGGAGGTCGTGCTTGGCCCGATGGACAGCTGCACCATCGCCGCAGGGGAGCTGCGCGAGATCGTCAATCGCGCCAATCACGTCTGCAAGATGGTCGTGGTGGTCCCCTATCCTTCACAGGTGCCGACATGACGGCGGCGGGTCTTTTCGATGTGACTGGCAAGGTCGCGCTGATCACGGGCGCGTCGGGTGCCTTTGGCACGGTGGCGGCGCGCGCGCTGGCCGGGGCAGGGTGTCGTCTTGTGCTCGCGGCCGGCAAGGCGGCGGAGCTTGCCGCCATTGCCAGCGAATGCCGGGCGCTCGGCGCCGAGGTGACCGAGGTCAACGCGCGCCCCCAGAATGACGCGGCCTGTGCCGCGATGGTTGCAGCGGCAATGGAGGCCTATGGGCGGCTGGACATTCTGGTCGTTGCCTCCGGCATGAACAAAGTCGCCAAGATCGATGAGATGGCCCCCGAGACCTTTGCCGCTGTCATGGATGCCAATGTCACGCAAAGCTGGCTTTTGGCGCGGGCGGCGACGGTCCAGATGAAAGCGCAAGGCCCCCATGCTGACGGAAGCGTCGGAAAGATCGTCTTTGTCTCCTCCGCGAGGGGTCTCTTGGGTCATCCGGCGGGCTACACCGCCTATTGCGCGTCCAAGTCCGCCGTGGACGGCATCACCAAGGCGCTGGGCTGTGAACTTGGCCCCACGGGGATTACGGTCAACGCCATTGCGCCCACGGTATTCCGCAGCCCCCTGACCGCCTGGATGTTCGCCGACACGCCCGAGGCCGAGGCTGTCCGCAAAGGATTTCTTGCGCGCGTCCCCAAGGGCCGTCTGGGCGAGCCCGAGGATCTGGCAGGGCCGCTTTTGTTCCTGACGTCCAAGGCTTCGGATTTCTATACCGGCCATATCCTTTACGCCGATGGCGGCTATACGGCGGGATGAGCGCATGAAAAACCAGCAGATCGCGGTGATCGGGGCGGGCCTGATGGGCCATGGCATAGCACTTTGTCTGGCCCGGGCGGGCCAATATGTCGCCATCACCGACCCCATGCCAGAGGCTCGCGCTACGGTCGCGGGGCGGATTTCGGACAGCCTGTCGCTGCTGGGGGTAGGATCTACAGAAACGGCCAAAGTGCTGAAGCGGATCGAGATTTACGACACCATCGGCGGCGCGGTGCGGCGGGCTGATATCGTCATCGAGGCCGCACCCGAAAAGATGGCGATGAAGCAGGCGATCTTTGCGGAGGTGGAGGCACATGCGCCTGAGACCTGCATCCTGGCCTCCAACACATCGGTCATGCCGATCACCCAGATCATGGGGGGCTTGCGTCTGCGTCACCGCGCGCTTGGCACGCATTGGTGGAACCCGCCCCACATCGTGCCGCTGGTGGAGGTTATCCGCACCGAATGGACCGACGACGCGACCCTCGATGCGACCATGGCGCTGCTGGCGGATGCGGGCAAGACACCCGTCCGGGTCGAACGCGACGTGCCGGGGTTCATCGGCAACCGCCTGCAACATGCGCTTTGGCGCGAAGCGATCAGCCTGGTGGAGCGTGGCATCTGTGACGCGGCGGCGGTCGATACCGTCGTCAAGGCCAGCTTTGGTCGCCGTCTGGCGGTGCTCGGGCCGTTGGAAAACGCCGACTTGGTCGGCACGGACCTGACGCTGGATATCCACGACAACGTGCTGGCCGATCTCGAGGACAGCGATCAGCCTTCGCCCTATCTGCGGGCGCTGGTGGCCGATGGCAAGTTTGGATTCAAGTCGGGGCAGGGCTTTCACACCTGGACCGAGGCGGAACGGACCGCATTGCGCGCCAAGGTCGCGAAACATCTGCTGGCTTTGCAAGACATGCTGGGGCCGGAACCAGACCAGAAGACAGACGGGGCCAACCCGGTGACCATGAACTGAAAACTCGTCAGGGAGGACGACATGACATTGACCACAATCAACCGCCGCAGATTGCTGACCACGGGCGGTGCCCTGCTGGCTGCCCCCGCGCTTTTGCGCGCACGGCCCGCACGTGCCCAAGATGGCGTCTTCAAGATCGGGCTCGTGGCGCCCACGACCGGCCCGCTTGCCGGCTTTGGCGAGGCGCAGGACTGGATCATCGCGGGCCTGAAAGACACGCTGGCCGGGCTGACCAACAACGGCAATCCCGTGACCGTCGAGATTATTGCCAAGGACAGCCAGTCGAACCCCAACCGCGCGGCTGAGGTGGCGTCTGAGTTGATTTTGTCAGACGGCATCAACCTGATGTTGACGCATGCGACACCGGACACGACGAACCCAGTGGCCGACCAGTGCGAGTTGAACGAGATCCCTTGCATTTCCACCAATTGCCCCTGGCAGCCCTATTTCTTTGGGCGCGGCGGCAATCCGGAGGTGGGGTTCAATTATACTTATCACTTCTTCTGGGGGCTGGAGGATATCATCGCGAACTTCACCGCGATATGGGACCAGTCGGGTGTTGCGAAAAAGGTCGGCGCGCTGTTCCCGAACGACGCCGATGGCAATGCCTGGGGCGATCCCAACCTTGGCCTGCCCGGGCCTTTGGCTGCGGCCGGATATGAACTGATCGACCCCGGACGCTATCAGCCGATGAACAATGATTTCTCCAGCCAGATCGCGGCCTTCAAGGCAGCGGGCTGCGAAATCGTGACGGGCGTAATGATCCCGCCGGACTTTGCCACGTTTTGGAGCCAGGCCGCACAGCAAGGCTTTAACCCCAAGGTCGTGACCATTGGCAAGGCGCTGTTGTTCCCCTCATCGGTGGATGCGCTGGGGGATCGTGCCGAGGGTTTGACGACCGAGGTGTGGTGGACGCCGGACTACCCGTTCTCGTCCAGCCTGACTGGCATGACGGCGCGTCAGCTGGGTGACGCCTATGTCGCAGAATCGGGCAAGCCATGGACGGCCACCTTGGGCTTTTCGCATGCGATTTTCGAGGTCGGCCTTGATGTCGTCAAACGTGCGACGGACCTGTCGGATGTGGGCGCGATCATGGAAGCGATCAAGTCGACGAACCTCAACACCATGGTCGGTCCGATCAATTGGGCCAATGGCCCGATGAAGAACATCACCAAGACCCCGATGTCGGGCGGCCAGTGGAAACGCAAGGACGGCAAGCTGGAGCTTGTGATCATCAACAACAAGCAGAACCCGAATTTGCCGGTGACCGGCGAATTCGCGCTGATCGGCTAAGGGAACAGGGGCCGGGGCGTCTTTGGCGTTCCGGCCCTACCTCGCATGGCCGTGCTGGCGCTGGAAAATCTGTCGAAACGCTACGGGGCGCTGGTCGTCACCGAGGATCTGTCGCTTGAGGTTGCGGCAGGTGAAATCCTTGGCATCCTTGGTCCCAATGGCGCGGGCAAGACGACGCTTTTCAACCTGATCGCGGGAACGGTTCGGCCCAATGCGGGTCGCGTGCTTTTTCGCGGGCAGGACATCACAAGCTTCGATGTCTCGGCGCGCTGTCGACAGGGGATCTCACGCAGTTTCCAGATTCCGCACCCGTTTTCGGGCATGACCGTGTTTGAAAACGTGCTGGTGGGGGCGACCTTCGGCCGGTCGGCAACCGCGACCGGACCCGAGGCGCGGGCTGTCGACGTGTTGGAACTGACCGGCCTTCGCGCCAAGGCCAACACTCTGGCGGGCTCACTGACGCTGCTGGAACGCAAGCGGCTGGAGCTTGCGCGGGCACTGGCGACGGACCCGGAACTGCTGCTCTTGGACGAGATTGCCGGGGGTCTGACCGAACGGGAATGCCAATCGCTGTTGTCGGCCGTCCGCGATGTTCATACGTCGGGTGTCACCATCGTCTGGATCGAACATGTCGTGCATGCGCTGTTGTCGGTGGCCCAGCGGCTGGTGGTGGTGAACTTCGGCCGAAAGATCGCCGACGGCACCCCCGAAGCCGTGCTGGCCAGTCCCGAGGTGCAGTCGGTCTATATGGGGGCGGATCATGTTTGACCTGCTGGAGATCGACGACCTGCATGCCTTTTACGGCGATTTCCAGGCGCTGCATGGCGTGTCGCTGCGACTGCGGCAGGGCGAGGTGCTGGCGCTGATCGGGGCCAACGGCGCGGGCAAGTCGACGCTGCTGAAATGCATCTGCGGGCTTGTCGCCGCGCGCCAGGGATCGATCCGCTGGCGGGGCGCGGACTTGATGGGGCAGGCGCCGAACCGGATCGTGGCCCAGGGCGTGGCTTTGGTGCCCGAGGGGCGCAGGCTTTTTCCCAGCCTGTCGGTCGAAGAGAACCTGATCCTGGGGGGGCAGGTGCGCCGCCCCGGGCCATGGTCGCTGCGCGCGGTCTATGATCTGTTCCCGATCCTGCAGGACAAGCGCAACGCGCCCGCGACCTCGCTGTCGGGCGGCCAGCAGCAGATGGTGTCGATCGGGCGCGCGCTGATGTCGAACCCCGATCTGATCTTGCTGGACGAGTTGAGCCTCGGCCTTGCACCCATCGTCATCAAGGACATCTACGCGCAGCTGCCGCGCATCACCGGGCAGGGCATGTCAGCCATCTTGGTCGAACAGGATGTGACCCGGGCGCTTGGGGCCTGTGCGTCCTTCAGCTGCCTCGTCGAAGGGCGCGTCGCGTTGGCGGGTGCGCCGGGCGACCACGACCGTGACGCCATTTCCGCCGCGTATTTTGGAATGTGACCTTCATGGATTATCTCAACATCATCGTACAAGGTATTCTGGTTGGGGGACTTTACGCGCTGTTTGCGGCCGGTCTGTCGCTGATATTCGGGGTGATGCGGCTGGTCAACATCGCGCATGGTGACCTGATCGTGCTGGCAGCCTATGTGGCGATGCTGGTCGTGCAGGCGACCGGGTTGCATCCCTTGCTGTCGCTGGTCGTGGTGGTGCCGCTGCTGGCGGCCTTTGGCTATGCGTTGCAAAGGCTGATCCTGAACCGCACGCTGGGCAAGGACCTGCTGCCGCCCTTGCTGGTGACCTTCGGACTGTCGGTGATCTTGCAGAACGGGCTATTGGAGGTGTTCACCGCCGACAGCCGGAAATTGAACGCCGGCACGCTGGAAATCGCGAGCTTTCAGCTGGGAAGTGCGATTTCAATCGGTTATCTGCCGCTCTTGATGTTCGCCACGGCGGTGGCTGTGATTGCTGGATTGCAATACCTGTTCTACCGCACCGCATTGGGTCGGGCGTTCCGTGCCACCTCTGACGACGCGGAAATCGCGCAGCTGATGGGCTTGGACAAGCGTCACATCTTTGGATGTGCCATGGCCCTGTGCCTGGGGGTTGTCGCCATTGCCGGGGTGTTTCTGGCGATCCGGTCGAATTTTGATCCCTTCATGGGGCCGGGGCGGCTGATCTTCGGGTTCGAGGCCGTGATCATCGGTGGTTTGGGCAATCTCTGGGGCACGCTGGTTGGTGGCGTCATCCTGGGCGTCGCGCAGGCCATCGGCGCCGAAATCAATCCCGGCTGGCAGGTGCTGGCCGGGCATCTGGCGTTCATCCTGGTGCTGGCCGTCCGCCCCAAAGGCCTTTTTCCGAGGATTGATGGATGACACACGCCCCCTCCCACGACATCTCTCGCGCCACGACTGCCAGCCGCGTTGCCGGTGTTCTGGCGCTGATCTTGCTGGTTGGGCTGATTGCGGCGCCGTGGTGGGGATCCTCCTCGACGCTGCGACTGGTGGGCGAGTTCTGCATCTATCTGGCGCTGGCCAGTCTGTGGAACCTTCTGGCGGGCTATACCGGCCTCGTCTCGGTCGGCCAGCAGGCCTATGTCGGTCTGGGCGGATACATCCTGGTGTCGGCGACGCTGTTTCTGGGCATCAACCCGCTTTACGGCATTCCGATGGCCGGCATCGCTGCGGCTGCGATGGCGGTGCCCGTGGCCGCATTGGTGTTCCGCCTGCAGGGGGCCTATTTCGCCATCGGCACCTGGGTCGTGGCCGAGGTGTTTCGGCTGACCGCATCCCAGATCACCGTGATGGGCGGTGGGTCGGGCATCAGCCTGCCGGCACCCGACCTGGCCGCGTTGGGAGGCAAAGCCGCGCGTGAGGCCCTGATCTACTGGGCCGCCCTTGGTGTTGGCGTCGGGTGCCTGGCGCTGGTCTATGTGCTGTTGCGGTCGCGTGTGGGGCTGGCCTTGACGGCGATCCGCGACTCCGAGGTTGCCTCGGCCAGTCTTGGTGTCCGCATTCAGCGCATCA
>JBKJVF010000156.1:0-12926 GCA_046589965.1 Paracoccaceae bacterium | reverse complement strand
ATCTGGCGGGGCCGGGATCTGCCGCGCTGTCGCAACAAGGCAACTCCGTTGCCGCCGCAATCATCGCGGCAATCCCGCTCGCCACTGCCGGTGCGGACCGGGTCGGAGTGATCCTGTCGCCTGCAGAGCTTGGTCAGGTTCAGATGGAATTCCGCGCTGATGGTGACGGGATGCGCGTCTTTCTGACGGCTGAACGCCCCGAAACGCTCGACCTTTTGCGCCGCCATGCCGACGAGTTGGCGGCAGAGTTGCGCAGTGCCGGATATTCCGGGGCGTCCTTGTCCTTTGGACACTGGGGCCAGCCGCAAGATGACGCGCGTCACGCGGGTCAACCCGCACTGATTTCGCAGGCGGAGAGCCGCATTCCGACGCCTCCCCTGACTTTTGCCGCCGCGCCTATGCCGGGCCAAGGCCTCGATCTTCGCATCTGAAAGGACACACACATGACGGTATCTGCCGTAAACACCCTGACCAGCCCCGCCAACGCGACGCTGGAGAAAAAGACCGAACTCAACACCGATTACACGACCTTCCTGAAGATGCTGACGACGCAATTGCAAAATCAGGACCCGCTCGATCCGATGGACACGGCTGAAACCTCGTCGCAGCTGGCTGCGTTCTCCAGCGTGGAACAACAGACCCGCACAAATGATCTGCTAAGCGATCTTGGCGCGCAGTTTTCGCTGTTCGGGATGTCACAGCTGGCCATTTGGGTTGGACAAGAGGCCCGCGCCGATGCGCCGGTCTGGTATTCCGGCGCTGCGGTGACGCTGTCGCCCAACCCGGCTGAACGGGCGGACCGCGTTGTCTTGGTCGTCCGCGACGCGACGGGCGGTGTCGTTGCGCGCGAGGACGTGCCCCCCGGCAATGCGCCTTATGAATGGTTCGGCGCGGACGCGACAGGCAATCCCCTGCCCGAAGGATCCTATTCACTGTCGCTGGAAAACTATTCCGGCGATCAGCTTTTGGGGGAAAGCTCGGTCGAATCCTATCAGCGCATCCTGGAGGCGCGAAACGGCCCGAATGGGACCACGCTGGTTCTGGAGGGCGGCATCGAAATTCTGGCCACCCAGATCACCGCATTGCGGCAAGTCTGACCGCTGCGCCGCGACGCCTAAAACGTCGCTAATACTGCGTAAACCAGACCCAGGTTGCTGCCGCACCAATGCCAAGTCCGGCGACAAGCCACAGCAACGGACCTGCAATGCGCATCTGCGGTTTTGGGGCAGGGGCCGGATTTCCCATGCGCACCAGATAGCCTTCGACCAAGGCGGGAAGCTTCGGGCCAAATCGCGCCAGCACATTCGCCGTCTTGGCCAAGTCCCGCAGCAGCGCACGGGGCCCGACGTTCTTGGCGATGTAGCCTTCGACAATAGGGCGGGCCACATCCCAGATGTTGATATTGGGGTCGAGCGACCGGGCGACGCCCTCGACCACCACCATCGTGCGTTGCAGCAAGATCAGTTCGGTCCGTGTCTCCATGCCGAACCGCTCGGTCACCTCAAAGAGGTAGGAAAGCAGCCGAGCCATGGAAATGCGGCTCGCATCCATGCCAAAAATAGGCTCTCCGACCGCCCGAAGGGCCCGCGCGAACTCGTCGATGTCGCGGTCGGCGGGCACATAGCCCGCCTCAAAGTGAACTTCGGCCACACGGCGATAATTCTTGCGGATGAAGCCAAAGATGATCTCGGCATAGACGCGGCGGGTGTACTCGTCGATCCGCCCCATGATCCCGAAGTCATAGGCGATGATATCGCCGTTCGCCGCGACCTTCAGGTTGCCCTGATGCATGTCGGCATGGAAATAGCCGTCGCGCAGAGCATGGTTCAGGAACAGCGTCAGCACCCTGTCCGCCAGAACGCGCCGGTCATGCCCTGCGGCGTCGAGTGCTGCATTGTCGGCAAGGTTGATGCCTTCGGCCCAGTCCATCGTCATCATCTGTCGGCCAGACAGGAACCAATGCGGTTTCGGCACCATGAAACCGGGGTCTTTGGCCGTGTTAGAGGCAAATTCCGCCGCTGCCGAACTTTCCAGCCGCAGGTCCAGCTCTCCCATCACGACGCTTTCGAAATGGGTGATGACATCCATCGGTCGCAGACGGCGCGCAGATGGGGCCAGAACCTCGATCGTGCGGGCCATCAGGTAAAAGGCGTCGATATCCTTGCGAAAGGCGCGTTCGATGCCAGGGCGCAACACTTTGACGGCGACCTCTTCGCCTGTATCGGCCAGCCGTGCGCGGTGGACCTGCGCGATGGACGCGGCGGCAACGGGTTCGGAAAACGCGCTGTAGATCTGTGTAACTGGCTGTTGCAACTCCGCCTCGACCATCTTTTTTGCGATCTCGATCGGAAAGGGCGGCAGTTTGTCCTGCAGATATTTCAACTGCAGCGCCAGTTCTTCGCCGACGATATCGGGCCGCGTCGACAGGATCTGCCCGAACTTGATGTAAGCGGGGCCAAGGGCCGTCAGCGCGCGCGTTGCTGGTGGCAGAGCCGGATCGCCGCGCAGCCCAATCCATTTGAACGGCCAGCCCAGCGCGCGTGCCACAAAACGCAGCCGTGGTGGGGCGTGAAATGCCTCCAGCACCACATCCATGGCGCCTGTGCGTTCAAGCGTCGCGCCTGTCCGGATCAGCCGCCAGATGTTGTGGGGTCCACGCACCTAAAGCTTCCACCCTGAATGCAGGGCTGCGACGCCCATCGTCATGTTGCGATAGCGGACCTGACCGAACCCGGCCTTGCGGATCATCGCGGCAAACGCCTCCTGGTCGGGAAACTTGCGGATGGATTGCACGAGATATTGATAACTTTCGCGATCACCCGCCACGATCTGACCCATGACCGGAATGACGTTGAAGGAATAAAGGTCATAGGCCTTTTGCATCAGGTCGTTCGGAATCTGGCTGAATTCCAGGACCATCAGCCGCCCGCCCGGGCGCAGCACGCGGTAGGCCTCGGCCAAGGCGTCGGCGATGCGCGTCACGTTCCTTATGCCAAAGGAAATCGTGTAGACGTCAAAGCTGTTGTCAGGGAACGGCAAGGCCATCGCATCGCCGACCACCCAGTCCAGCCGGTCTGCCAGCCTTTCGGCATCGGCGCGCTTGCGCCCCTCGACCAGCATGGATTCTGTCAGGTCAAGAACAGTGGCGGTCGATCCCGCCGCGCGACCAAGAAACCGGAACGCCACATCGCCGGTGCCGCCCGCCACGTCCAGCAGGCGCTGACCCGGTCGCGGGGCCAGCCAGTCCATCATGGCGTCTTTCCAAAGGCGGTGGACACCGCCGGACATCAAGTCGTTCATCACGTCGTATTTCGAGGCCACGCGCGAAAAGACACCGTGCACCAGCCCGGCCTTGTCATCTTCGGCCACATCACGAAATCCGAAATGCGTGGTCTTTTGGTCACCGCCGGTCATTTGCCTTGCCTCTGCCCGAATGTCGCCGTCAGCGGGATATAGCGCTGCCAGACGATATAGGGAAACCGCAAACTGCCGCAGCTAAAGGGCAAGATACGATGAATACGAGTGTCGGCGAACAGATTGACCAAGCCTATCTGGGCATCTTGTTCGCCATATTGCTGGCCGTGGCGTTGTACTTTTTGAAAGTCATCATCGCCATGGTGTTGAAACTGCGGATGCATTCGACGCTCGCGCCAGGGCTTGTTGACGATGCGCCGCAGACCTTTTTTCCCCGCGTCCTGGCCCTTGTCGGAATGAATGCGCCCGCCGCGCAAACGCTGGATGCGATGCGGCTGCGGACGACACTGGGGTTGCGCCTGGTGTCCTGGGGCGGGCTCGCAATAATGATCTATCTGCACCACCTGATGGGTGGTCAAGCGATCGGCCTGGAGACTGTTCTTGCCGCCCTGATCCTGGTGAACGCGATCCAGATCGAACTTTACCAGATCACCTATGATAAGGTCATGGTGACTCTGCCACGCTGGTGGTTCGGGCGCAGCACACACCGCTGGCGGGATCTGGTTGCGATCACGGACAAGGATCCATGGATGATGACGCTGCACTTTGGGGATGGCCGTCGCGTAAGGGTGCACAAGTACATTGTGGGACACGCCGAATTCATGGCAGTTGCAAACGACGCGATCCGCAAACTCTAGGCCCCCCATGCCCGAATTGCCCGAGGTTGAGACCGTCCGCCGCGGGCTGTTGCCCGTGATGGAGGGGCGTGTGATCCTGCAGGCCGACGTCAACCGGCCCGATCTGCGCTGGCCCCTGCCGGCGGAGATGTCGGCGCGGCTGACCGGGCAAAGGGTGCTGGCCCTGCGGCGTCGGTCAAAATACATCCTCGCCGACTTGTCTTCGGGGACAAGCCTTCTGATCCATCTGGGAATGTCGGGACGGATGTTGGTGTCAGGTGGCGTTCTGGGGCAGTTCCACCAGGATCACCCCGCCCAGCAAAAGCATGACCATGTTGTCCTGCACATGGAGGGTGGTGCCCGCGTCACCTTCAACGACGCGCGACGCTTTGGTGCGATGGACCTGATGGCGACTGCAGATGCCGAGGCGCATCCCCTGCTGGCAAGCCTGGGGCCGGAACCCTTGGGCAACAGCTTTGACGAAACCTACCTTGTTGCAGCCACCCGTGGGCGCAGGACACCGATCAAATCGGCCCTTCTGGACCAGCATCTGGTGGCGGGTCTTGGCAACATCTACGTCTGTGAAACCTTGTTCCGCGCCGGTATTTCACCCCGGCGTCTGGCCGGCCAGATCAGCCCGCGCCGCACGGCCGGGCTGGTTCCAATCATCCGGCAAGTCCTTGCCGAGGCCATTGAGGCAGGCGGTTCATCCTTGCGCGACTATCGCCAGACCGACGGTGAGCTTGGCTATTTTCAGCATCGTTTTCAAGTGTATGACCGTGAAGGCGAGCCCTGCCAAAAACCCGGATGTACCGGCACGATCACGCGCATCGTGCAGTCCGGGCGGTCCACTTACTACTGCCCCCGCTGCCAGAGGTGACTTGCCATCCGGTCTTTTGGTGCTAGGAGTCACGGCAACGTGAAATGGCGGAGCGACCCATGGCCTACGAGACGCTTATCGTCGAGATCGAGGACTATACAGCCCTCATCCGACTGAACCGGCCCGATGCCCTCAATGCGCTGAACTCCAAGCTGATGCGCGAACTGGCGGCTGCGGTTGCTGCGGCAGATGCCAATGACAAGATCCGGTGCATTGTCCTGACCGGATCGGAAAAGGCGTTCGCCGCCGGGGCCGATGTCAAGGAAATGGCGGACAAGACTTTTGCCGAGGTCTTTTTCGACAACCTCTTTGGCCCCGAGGCCGAGGCGATCGCGCGGGTGCGCAAACCCATGATTGCCGCCGTGTCGGGCTATTGCCTTGGTGGCGGGTGCGAACTTGCGATGATGTGCGATTTCATCATCGCGGCGGACAGCGCCAAATTCGGCCAGCCCGAAATCAACCTTGGGATCGTCGCGGGAATGGGCGGCACGCAAAGGCTGACCCGGGCCGTCGGCAAGTCGAAATCCATGGACATGCACCTGACGGGCCGCTTCATGGATGCCGCCGAGGCCGAGCGCTGCGGGCTGGCATCGCGTATCGTTCCGGCAAAGTCGTTGATCGAAGAAGCGATGAAGACGGCGATGAAGATCGCGGAGAAATCCATGATCACCGCGATGGTCGTGAAAGAGGCCGTGAACCGCGCGCAGGAGACGACTCTGCATGAGGGCATGATGTTCGAACGCCGCATGTTTCATGCGCTGTTCGCGACCGACGATCAAAAGGAAGGCATGTCGGCATTTATGGAAAAACGCCAACCGCAGTTCCGCGACCGTTAGCACGGTTTGCACGGTTGACAGCGCTGCGAGTCGCGCCTATAGCCCCGGCTTCAATGTGACCAAGACGCGAAGCCGAGAGTCAACAAAACATGGCGAATACTGCCCAGTCCAAGAAACGCGCCCGCCAGTCCGAGGCGGCTTATGCCGTCAACAAGGCGCGCCGCTCGCGCATCCGGACTTTCCTGCGCAAAGTCGAAGAAGCGCTTGCCTCGGGCAATCAGGACGCCGCAGCGCTTGCGCTGAAGTCGGCCCAGCCCGAACTGGCCCGCGGCGTGTCCAAGGGTGTGCTTCACAAGAACACCGTTGCGCGCAAGATGTCGCGCCTGTCGTCGCGTGTGAAGGCCCTCGTTAGCGCCTGACGACTTCTACTGATCGAATCTGCTTGAATGCGCGCATGGGTGACCATTGCGCGCTTTTGGCTTTTTTCCGTTCCCGAAGGCGCGTTTTTGGCAACAATTGACCGGGGCGTTGCCGAATTGCACGGCCCCCGGGATTCGGTTGCCGACAAGTCATGTCAACCGAGAAGATTGGTTGCGGATGGTGATGCCCGGTTGTTAGCGTGATCAGGCGATTCACTGCGTCTGGGGGACGATGGCACTCGCGATCAGCTACGGATACTGTCAAGTCGCTTGCCCGACGACAGGCCTCGTATCTGGTTTACAGTGCTGGCAGAGCTGCCTGCTTCCGTGTTGCGATAACACGGGCAAATGTTTGATGGCCTAGGGGCCTTTCAAACGGGCTTGGCCAGTCCCTTTTGGCATGCGCCGACCTTGCTGCAAGGCGGGCGCCAATGCCGGTTGATGTTGCTGAAAGCGCAGGGACAGGACGAGCCTTGGCACGCTGTGCGGGGCTCAAAGACAGGTTGGGCGGGAATGACGAACGAGTCTTGGGGCCATGTCCGCGAGGGGCTGATCAAGCGTGTTGGCAAGAACAATTATGTGACTTGGATTGAACCTCTTCGGCTTGCAGGACTGCGCAATGGCGTCGCCCGGTTTGAGGTTCCGACCACGTTTTTCGGCGACTGGGTGTCACGAAATTTCGGCGACCAGATCCGGCTTCATCTGACGCAATCCGGCGAAGTGGTTGATCGGGTCGAATTCGCGGTTGGACAAGGCAAGGCGGCGATTCCAGAGGCAAAAGTTGCGCCGGCCAAGGTCGCCCCCCCGCAAAGGGCGCGTGTCGAATTGACCGATGTGCTACCGGGCGGCCCGCTTGACAGCCGTTTCACTTTTGACAGTTTCGTTGTCGGCAAACCGAATGAACTGGCCCATGCTGCTGCCCGCAGGGTGGCCGAAGGCGGGCCCGTCACGTTCAATCCGCTGTTCCTTTATGGTGGCGTAGGCTTGGGCAAGACCCACCTGATGCATGCCATCGCACATGAGTTGCAGGCAAAGTCGGGCGATCTTCGCGTCCTTTATCTGTCGGCCGAACAGTTCATGTACCGCTTTGTCCAGGCCCTGCGCGAACGCCAGGTGATGGATTTCAAGGAACTGTTCCGGTCGGTCGACGTGCTCATGGTCGATGACGTGCAGTTCATCGCCGGCAAGGATTCGACGCAGGAAGAGTTCTTTCACACCTTCAACGCGCTTGTTGACCAGAACAAACAGATCGTCATCTCCGCTGATCGCGCCCCGGGCGAGATCAAGGATCTTGAGGAACGGATCAAGTCGCGTCTGCAATGCGGGCTGGTGGTCGACCTTCATCCCACCGATTACGAACTGCGCCTGGGCATCCTGCAGCAAAAGGTGGACTATTACCGCCAGCAATATCAGGGTCTGGTTCTGGCCGATGGCGTGCTGGAATTCCTTGCACATCGCATCACCACCAATGTCCGCGTGCTCGAAGGCGCTTTGACCCGGCTTTTCGCGTTCGCAAGCCTTGTCGGGCGCGAGATTACCCTTGATCTGGCGCAGGACTGTCTGGCCGACATCCTTCGCGCCTCGGACCGCAAGCTGACGATCGAGGAAATCCAGCGTCGCGTCGCGGATTACTACAATATCCGTCTGTCAGACATGATCGGGCCCAAACGCCTGCGCAACATCGCACGTCCGCGTCAGGTGGCGATGTTTCTGTCCAAACATCTGACCACGCGCAGCCTGCCCGAAATTGGCCGTCGCTTTGGTGGCCGTGACCACACGACGATCATACATGGCGTGCGCAAGATCGAGGAACTGAAGGCAACTGAAAGCCAGTTGGCCGATGATCTTCTGCTGTTGCGTCGGTTGTTGCAGGGCTGACCGGCGGGTTGCCTGCATTTGCTTGACGATGGCGGCAAAGGCCCCCAAAAACGCTTGAGAACCGACAGGAACGGGTTATGGTCTGCCTCCCCATCCGGGGAAGTGGCGCAGGGGGAAGTGGCATGAAGATCAGCATAGAACGCAGCGCATTGCTGAAGGCGCTGGCCCAGGCGCAGTCGGTCGTGGAACGTCGCAACACGATCCCGATCCTCGCCAATGTACTGATCGAGGCTGCGGGGGCCGAGGTCAGTTTCCGCGCCACAGACCTGGACATCGAAGTTGTAGACCGTGCCCCGGCGATGGTCGAGAAACCCGGTGCGACGACCGTATCGGCCGTCATGCTGCATGAGATCGTGCGCAAGCTGCCGGATGGTGCGCTGGTCAATCTGGCGGAAGACGGCGCGTCCGGTCGACTGAACGTGACGGCAGGGCGGTCCAGTTTTTCGCTGGCGACGCTGCCAAAAGAAGATTTTCCGGTGATGGCAAACTCGGAGTATTCGTCGAACTTCAGCGCCCCGGCTCCGGTCCTGCGGCGGCTTTTTGACAAGGCGAAGTTCGCGATTTCCACCGAAGAAACGCGCTATTACCTGAACGGTGTCTACATGCACGTCTCTACCGGCGACTCTGGCCCGGTTCTGCGTTGCGTCGCTACTGATGGCCACCGTCTGGCCCGCATCGACGCGCCCTTGCCCGATGCCGCCCAGGGCATGCCGGGGGTGATCGTGCCCCGCAAAACCGTGGGCGAATTGCGCAAGCTTCTGGATGATGACAGCGCCGAAATCGCCGTCTCGGTGTCGGAAACCAAAATCCGCTTTGCAACGCCAGCCATCACCCTGACCTCCAAGGTCATCGACGGCACATTTCCGGATTACACCCGCGTTATCCCTACCGGCAACACACGACGGCTGGAGGTGGATGCCGCGGAATTTGCCAAGGCAGTGGACCGTGTGGCGACCGTTTCTTCGGAACGTTCCCGCGCGGTCAAACTGTCGCTGGACGAGGACCGTCTGGTTCTGTCGGTCAATGCCCCCGATAGCGGCGCGGCCGAAGAAGAACTGGCCGTGGCCTATAGCGATGAACGGCTTGAGATCGGCTTCAACGCCAAATACCTCTTGGAAATCGCCAGTCAGGTGGACCGCGAAAACGCGGTGTTCCTGTTCAACTCTTCCGGCGATCCGACCTTGATGCGCGAAGGCAATGACATGTCGGCAGTCTATGTCGTCATGCCGATGCGGGTCTGAGGCCAGGCAACGTATCCCTTTACCCGGCGAAAGGGCAATCCGTGAGCGGGCTTGCCATCACCCACCTGACACTGTCGCATTTCCGCAGCCACCGCGCGACGCGCGCGACGTTTGACGGGCGACCCGTGGCCATCGTGGGACCGAACGGTGCGGGCAAGACCAATGTTCTGGAGGCGGTGTCGCTGCTTTCGCCAGGGCGTGGCCTGCGCCGCGCGACCACCGCGGACCTCGCCCGCAAACCCGAGGTCTTGGAGTGGAAGGTCACGGCGTCGGTCCAGGGGCTGGTTGCAGATCATGACATCGAAACGTTCGCAGAACGGGACGAGGCGCGCGTCGTGCGGATCGACGGCAAGGCCGCGACGCAAGCGATGCTGGGCCATGTCCTGCGCGTATTGTGGCTGGTCCCCGCAATGGATCGGCTCTGGATCGAGGCCGCGGAGGGGCGGCGGCGCTTCCTTGACCGGCTGACGATGTCGTTCCATCCCGCCCATGGCGAAGCGGTGCTTGACTACGAAAGGGCCATGCGTGACCGCAACCGGCTATTGAAAGACCAGGTTGCCGATGCCGGCTGGTACGGCGCGCTGGAGCATCGGATGGCCGAGGCGGCGGCCCTGATCATCGGCCACCGCGACGCGGCACTGGCGCGGTTGGCTGCGGCCCAGTCTGTTGCCGATACCGTGTTCCCCCATGCCGACCTTGCCCTGTCAGGCCCCGAAGACGCGCCAGAGCTTTCCGCCGAAGACCTCGCCATCGCCTGGAGCCAGGGGCGGCGGCGTGACATGGCGGCAGGGCGTACCCTGCTTGGTCCGCACCGCACCGACCTGCAGGCCACCTACGGGGCCAAGGGGGTGGCGGCAGACCAGTGCTCGACCGGTGAACAAAAGGCGCTGCTGATCAGCCTGATCCTGGCCAATACCCGCGCGCTTGCCGCTGATCTGGGGCGCGCGCCGGTCCTGTTGCTGGATGAGGTGGCGGCGCATCTCGATGCCGACCGGCGGGCGGCCCTCTATGACGAAATCTGTGCCTTGGGTGCGCAGGCGATCATGACGGGGACGGAAGGCAACCTGTTTGACAGCCTTGGCGACAGGGCGCAGAACATCCACCTCGCCGAAGATCAGGGCGAAAGCATCGTGATCCTGTGACGGCCTGGAACATGCAGATCAAGACGATCCCCGAGATGGCGCTGACCGCCGCAGACGATGCGGAAATCGCGGGCTTGCTGGCGCGCTCCTTCACCTCCGATTTCGGTGGTCGCAGCTTTTTCAAACAGCGTCACCACCTGCGGCTTGTCGCGCGTGACCCCGACCTTGTCGGCCACATGGCCCTGACCTTGCGAGCGATCCGCATTGGTGGCGCGCTGACCGATATTGCGGGGTTGGCCGAGGTTGCGACTGATCCGGCGCATCGGGGCAAAGGGATCGCCGCGCGGCTATTGCAGGCCGCGATTGCCGAAGCCAAAGCCAGTCAGGCGCAGTTTCTGCTTTTGTTCGGCACGGCGGGCCTTTACGCGGCGGCGGGGTTCGTCCCTGTGCAGAACCCGATGACCTGGATCGATCTGACTGGCGCACGCATGGGCGCGGTTGAGCATGAGCGTGCCACGTTCCTGATGGTACTGCCCTTGCGGGATCGCCCTTGGGACGCAGAAGCACATCTGGATATGATCGGCACCCTTTTCTGATGGCGCCATCGTGACCATCAGCCTGTCGCAAATCCTGCTTTACGCGGCGGGGATGTTTGCG
Source organism: Paracoccaceae bacterium (assembly GCA_046589965.1). GTDB lineage: Bacteria > Pseudomonadota > Alphaproteobacteria > Rhodobacterales > Rhodobacteraceae > JAJNPS01. The sequence continues at coordinate 1,902 of JBKJVF010000156.1, read as the reverse complement.
CTTTGGGCGGTTCCCGGGCCGGTTTGGGTGGCGTTGATCGCGCGCACGCTGGCCGGGGGATTTGCCAGTGCGTGGCCTCTGGCGGTGGGTGTGGTGCTGGGCGATGCGATCTGGCCCCTGACGGCGATCTTCGGGCTCACCTGGGTCCTGTCGGTCTATGGCGACTTTCTGTCGGTGCTGCGCTGGGTCGCGGCGGCAATCTTTGTCGTCATGGGGCTCATGCTGCTGACAAAATCCGGCGAGGTTTCGGCCGATGGCCGTCTGACCAAGCCGGGCCGGCTGGCGGGATTTCTGACCGGCCTTGCGGTCGTCATCGGCAACCCCAAGGCGATCTTGTTCTACATGGGGATGCTGCCCGGCTTTTTTGATCTGACCCGGCTGACCGGATGGGACATCGCGGTCATCCTGTCGGTGTCCGCCGCTATTCCGCTGGCGGGAAACCTGGGCCTCGCCTTCTTTCTTGACCGCGCGCGCAAGCTCCTGTCCGATCCCAAAAGCATCCGGCGGCTGAACGTGGTTTCCGGTCTTTTGCTGGTCGCGGTGGGGATCGTGATCCCGCTGACCTAGCCCCCAAATCTTGTGTCCAAGGGGTGACAATACCCCCCCAAACCGCTATAAATCGCGTGTACTTCACGGGATTGATCACCAATGGCCGACGCGCCCAAGAACACGACCGCCTATGACGCCGATTCTATTAAGGTTCTCAGGGGGTTAGAGGCTGTCCGCAAGCGGCCAGGCATGTATATCGGCGATACCGATGACGGCTCGGGCCTGCATCACATGGTTTACGAAGTCGTCGATAACGGCATCGACGAGGCGCTGGCCGGTCACGCAACCGCCGTGACCGTGATCATCCACCCCGATGACAGCGTTTCGGTGCGCGACAATGGGCGCGGCATTCCCGTCGACATCCATGCCGAAGAGGGCGTTTCGGCGGCCGGGGTCATCATGACCCAGCTGCATGCGGGCGGAAAATTCAACAACACCGACGACAGCGGCAACGCCTACAAGGTGTCGGGCGGTCTGCATGGCGTCGGCGTGTCGGTGGTCAACGCACTGTCCGAATGGCTGGAGCTGACGGTCTGGCGCAATGACCGCGAATACCGCGCCCGTTTCGAAGATGGCGATTGCACCGTTCATGTCCATGACGCAGGCCCCGCGCCGGGCATGAAAGGGACCGAAGTCCGGTTCCTCGCATCTGCCAAGACGAACCGGCCCGAGGGCACGTTTTCGGACCTCGATTACCAGTTCAAGACGCTGGAAAACCGGCTTCGTGAACTCGCGTTCCTGAATTCCGGAGTGCGCATCATCATCGAGGATTTGCGCCACCCCGAACCGATCAAGACCGATCTATTCTACGAAGGCGGCGTCAAGGAATTCGTCAAATATCTCGACCGCTCCAAGCAGGCCGTGATCGCTGATCCGATCTACATGATCGGCGAGCGTAACGGCATCGTGGTCGAGGTCGCGATGTGGTGGAACGACAGCTACAACGAAATGGTGCTGCCGTTCACGAACAACATCCCGCAGCGCGACGGTGGCACCCACCTTGCCGGTTTTCGCGGTGCGCTGACCCGGACGATCAACGCCTATGCGCAAACGTCGGGCATCGCGAAACGCGAAAAGATCGACTTTACCGGCGATGACGCGCGCGAGGGGCTGACTTGTGTGCTGTCGGTGAAAGTGCCGGATCCGAAGTTTTCGTCACAAACCAAGGACAAGCTGGTCTCAAGCGAGGTCCGCCCGGCGGTCGAAAATCTGGTGAACGAAAAACTCGCCGAATGGTTCGAGGAAAACCCCGGACCTGCGCGCGGCATCGTCGGTAAAATCATCGAGGCCGCACTTGCGCGTGAAGCCGCCCGCAAGGCCCGCGAACTGACCCGGCGCAAGACCGCGCTGGAT
>JBKJVF010000146.1:0-2948 GCA_046589965.1 Paracoccaceae bacterium | reverse complement strand
CCATGTTGTCACCGCATCCGGTTGCGACGGGCAGTCCCGCCCGCATTCCCCAGCGTTGAGCCAATGGCGGGCGCAGGGTTCCAGCAGCGTCCCAAGGGTTCAGAATGGGGGGCAAATGCGCAGGGTCCCAGCCGACGGCATTGCATAGCGTTGCATCCCAGGCTCCTGCCCTGCAGTCGAACAGCTGCGTGCCGCCTGCATCTGTGGGGTCGCTCGCGACCTCTCCGGTCAGGGCAAGTCGGACGTAATCCTTGGTCAGCATCAGCATTCTTGCTTGCTCAAGAACCTGCGGTTCATGTTGTGCAAGCCAAAGCAGCTTTGGCGCAGTAATGCCGGGGTCTGGCGTGCCATTCGTGCGATTGCCAATATCGGGGACACGGGCCAGCAGGTCGGCGCATTCGGCAATCGCGCGCTGATCGTTCCAGAGCATTGCGGGGCGCAAAGGTTTAAAGTCCGCGCCCAGGATCAGGCAGGCGAGCATCTGGCCCGACAGCCCGATGCCAGCAACGGCCGCCATTTCAGCAGGGTGGCGGGCGGCAAGGTCATCGAGGCAGGTCCAGACGGTGCTGACCCAAAGGTCGGGGTCCTGTTCGGACCAGCCCAGATGCAGGATCGACACGGCCACGGCCTGCGTCGCACTGGCCACCACGCGCGCGGCATCTTCTAGGATTACGGCCTTAATGCCAGACGTGCCAAGGTCGATGCCAAGGGTCAGCGTCATGTCGTCGTGTCCAAAAGGGCGCGGGCGGATGCCTCGTCCGTGACAAAGGTGTTGACCACGCCGCGCGACAGGATGGCACGATTGACGGGGACCTTTTGCACTCCGCCCGCGGCCAGGATGACATTCGGGATGCGCGCCAGATCATCAAATCCGATGCCGATGATGCGCTCGTTGATCGGGTGGTCCAGCGGGCACCCCTCGGCGTCGATGACGGTGCCCAGCACGTCGCCCACGCCGCCCAGCGCGATCAGTTCTTCCATCGTGACATCCGATGGCAGCCCGTCGCGCATCAGCAAGGATCGGGTGGACAAATCGCCCGCCGCCATCGCCATCGCATCGACCGATCGCAGTTTTTCCACCACTTCACGGAACACGTCCAGTTGCATGATCGTATCGCGGCTTTCCCGGCTGCCGGCGTAAAGGGGCGCGGTGAAATAGCTGTGCTGCGCGCCAATGAGGTCGGCCAACCGCGTCGTGATTTCAAACGAGTTGAGGTCGGAGCCGCGCGTCAGGCCACCCATCACGCTGATCACCTCCAGATCCGGGCGTTCCATCGCGCCGACAAAGCGGGTCGCGATGTTGAGCGTGTTGCCCCAGGACATGCCGAACTGCCGGATGGCAGGATCGGCCAGAACCTCGGTCAAAAGATTGCCCAAGGCAGCGCCGACGACCATCTGGATGTCGCGCGGATCCATGGGGGCCGGGGCGACATAGGCCTGTCGCAGATTGAACCGCGCCTTCAGCGCCGCCTCCAGTTCTGCACAGGCCGCAAATGCCGTGTTGAAGGTGATCCGTACCAGGCCCCGCGCACGCGCATCAGCCAGCGCCTTGTTGACGCGCAGACGGGTGACACCCAGTTTCTCGGCGACCTTTTCCTGCGTCAGCCCCTCGACATGATAGGCCCAGGCGACCTGCGCCAGAAACCGTTCCTCGGTGTCGATCTGCGGCAGTTTCGGGGCACGGGGCATGGACGTCCTTTACTTGACCGCGCCCATGGTCAGGCCGCGCACGAGGTGTTTCGACGCCAGAAGCGCAAAGATCAAGACCGGGATGACGATCAGGGTCGAGGTCGCCATGATCTTTCCGTAGGGGACGTCATAACCTTCCATAAAGGTCACGGCCATGGCGGGCGCGGTCTTGGCGGCTTTCGGGGCCAGGATGTAGGCAAAGAGCAGTTCGTTCCAGCTGAAGATGAACGACAGGATCGCGCTGACCGCCACCCCCGGCATGGCCAGAGGCAGGCAGATGGAGCGAAAGATGCGAAACTGGCTGGCACCTTCAAGCATCGCGGCCTCGTCGAGTTCGCGCGGGATCGAGCGGAACTGATCGGTGCAGATCCAGATCACGATCGGCAGGGTAAAGGTCAGATACATCAGGATCAGCGCCAGGTGCGTGTCGCGCAAGCCAAGTTCGCGACTGATCAGGAACACCGGGAATGCCAGCACGACAGGTGACACAAAGCGGTTGGTGATGAACCAGAACCACAGGTCGGTCTTGCCGCGAAATTCGAACCGGGCCAGCGCATAGGCGGCAGGCGTGCCAAGGATGACGGCGAGGCTGGTCGTGCAGACGGCCACAATGATGGAGTTGATCAGCGAAACCCCGACCTTGTCCTCGAACAGCACCTCCCAATAGTTCGCAAGGGTGGGCGTGAACCACCAGACGGGCGGCGATTGCAGCGCGACAACCTGGGTTTTGAGGCTGGTCGTCACCATCCAGTAGAACGGAAAGATGCAGAAAAGGCAGATGAGCACGAGGACGATACCCTCGCCCCACAGATTGCGGGTCTGCACGGGAGCGGCCATCAGCGGACCTCACGGTAGAAAAAGCGGATGTAAAGTCGGGCCAAGACAATGGTGATCGCCAGCATGATGATCGACTGGGCCGAGGCAAGGCCGATGTCGAATTGACGGTTGCCGACGCGTTCGATCAACACGGCGATGAATTCGGTCGCGGCCCCCGGCCCGCCGCGCGTCATGGTAAAGGGCATGTCGAACAGCTTTAGCGTGTCAGCGGTGCGCAGGATCAGCACGGCCACGAGGCTGGGGATCAGGAACGGCAGTTGCACGTAACGCAAAACGGTCCAGTTGGATTTCGTCTCCAGCATCGCGGCTTCTTCGATTTCGGGGGGCACGGTGGACAGGCCTGCCAGCAGGACGAGGGCCACGAAGGGCGTCCACTGCCAGATATCCCAAAGGATGACAGCGATGAATGCATTTGTCGGGTC
>JBKJVF010000079.1:0-2753 GCA_046589965.1 Paracoccaceae bacterium | reverse complement strand
GGGATTTCAATCCCTTTGCGGGGTCATTGGTCAAAACAGGCGGCGCGACCGTCCGCTGCGACCGTTTCCGCCCCCGCCATGATCGAGCGGGTGCGCTGGCGCACGAAACTGGATGGGTTGCCGGCATTGCGGCCCTTTGGATCGGGCAGAACCGCCGCAAGTCGTGCGGCTTGCACATTCGTCAGATCGCGCGCATCGACGCCGAAATAGTGTTGTGCCGCAGCCTGGACACCAAAGACGCCCTCGTCGAATTCCGCCACATTCAGGTAAACCTCCAAGATGCGTTCCTTGCTCCAGACCAGTTCCACCACCGGGGTCAGCAGCGCCTCCAACGCCTTGCGAAGGTAACTGCGCCCATGCCAGAGGTACACGTTCTTGACCGTCTGCTGGCTGATGGTCGACGCACCACCACTGCCACCATCTGCGACCACAGCGCGGATCGCCTGCATGTCGAAACCCCAGTGCAGGCAAAAATTTGCATCTTCTGCGGCAATAGCGGACCGGCCCATCGCGGGGGCGATGTCTTCGATCGGGACCCAGTCCTTGGTGATGCCGCCCAGACGCCAGCTTTCGCCCAGTTGATACAGGTTGATCGGCGGCGGCAGGAAACTGAACAGCACGATCAGGACGGCATAAAAGGCGGCAAGACCGGCCAAACCGCGCCCCAGCCAGCGGCCGACCTTACGGATCGTCGGCCGTCTCGGGGATGGTTCGGCCGCCCTTTTCCTGCGCGGCTTTCTGGCGGGTGCGTCGGTCATTGTCGCGACTTAGACGCGCAGCCTTGGCCGTCGTCAAGTCGCGGCGGTGTCGTCAAAGACCCTTTAGCCCCATCTGGTCGGACGGGGTCCCCATCGGGTGTGTCGCCTCCAACAGCGCGCGCAGCTTGTCTTCCTGCTCTTTGCTGAACGAGGTCTGGACGACCCGGCCTTTGGCCCGGAACTTGGAAAGTCTGTCGGCAACCTTGTCGGTCGTCATCTTGCGGATCAGCACGCAAACCGCCGAACCGCCCTTGTCCAGGGCTGCGCCTATATCCCGCAGGAAATCGTCGTTGATGCCGATATCGGTGGCGCGTCCGGCCAATGCGCCCGCACCAGCACCAACCGCTGCGCCGACGATCGGGTTCAGGAACAAAAGACCCACCAGCGCGCCCCAGAATCCACCGCCGAGTGCGCCGCTTGCCGTCAGGTTGACGGCCTGGTTCAGAATCACGTCGCCCGTATCGCTACGGGTGACAACAACGACGTCTTCCATCTCGATCAGGTATTCCTTTTGCAACTTGACCAGTTCGGTGCGCACCTCGAACGCGGTAGCCTCGTCGTGAAACGCAACGATCACCAGATCTGACATGGATGTCCCCTCCCAATTGCCGACGCCGCCAGAACGGGTCTGGCGGCGTCGAACCTAGCACATTCAAAGCGCTTTGAATGCGGAGATTTTACTCCGCCGGGACTTTTTGCGCCTGATCACTGAGGGGATATGCCAGATGGGCCAGCATTTCCTTGGGACAAACTTGCACAAAGTTGTGCCGTTCAGACGCCCAGTCGGCCAGGATTGCACTTGCATGCAGACTGCCGGTTTCAGCCACATGGGCCGCGATCAGGCCGCGCAAGTCCGCCTCCCAATGGGGATGGGCAACGGGGCAGGTCACGATGCTTTCCAAGTTCATGTGGTCCTGTGCGATGCCCTTGGGATCGTAGAGGTAGGCCATCCCGCCGGTCATGCCGGCGCCAAAGTTGGCCCCGATCCGCCCCAGGACCACCGCCACACCGCCGGTCATGTATTCACAGCCATTGGAGCCGCAGCCTTCGACCACAACGCGCGCGCCGGAATTGCGCACGGCAAAACGTTCACCCGCGCGGCCCGCCGCAAACAGATGGCCATCGGTCGCGCCATAAAGCACGGTATTGCCGATGATGGTGTTTTCCGAAGCCGTGAGCGGCGAGGACATCGACGGGCGCACCACGATCAGACCGCCTGACAGGCCCTTACCGACATAGTCGTTGGCATCGCCCATCACCTCGATCTTGATGCCGCGTACGGAGAACGCGCCCAGCGACTGCCCACAGGACCCGGTCAGTTTCACCGTCAGATGGTCGGGCTGCAACTGGTTGCGCATGCCGAATTTCTTGACGATGTGGCTGGATGCGCGCGTGCCGATCGTGCGGTGGGTGTTCCGCACGGCATAAGACAGCTGCATCTTTTCGCCGTCTTCAAAAAAGCGCGCGCCGTCGCGGATGATTTCGGCATCCAAGGTATCCGGCACAGCGTTGCGGGGTTTGGAGCGGTCGTAGGTGATCTTGTTGGATGCATCGACCGTGATCAGCAGTGGGTTGAGGTCGAGGTCGTCCAAATGCGCGGCGCCCCGGCTGACCTGGGTCAGAAGGTCGGCACGGCCAATAATTTCGTCCAGGCTGCGCGCGCCGATCTGGGCCAGAATCTCGCGGACTTCCTGCGCGTAGAAGGTGATCAGGTTCACCACCTTTTCGGCCGTGCCGGTGAACTTTTGCCGCAACGCCTCGTTCTGCGTGCAAACGCCCACGGGGCAGGTGTTGGACTGGCATTGACGCACCATGATGCAGCCCATCGCGATCAGGGCGGCGGTGCCGATGACGTATTCCTCGGCCCCCAGCATGGCGGCCATGACGATGTCGCGCCCGGTCCGCAAGCCGCCATCGGTGCGCAGGGTCACACGGTCCCGCAGGTTGTTCATCGCCAGAACCTGATGCGCCTCGGTCAGGCCCATCTCCCAGGGC
>JBKJVF010000085.1:0-16105 GCA_046589965.1 Paracoccaceae bacterium | reverse complement strand
GCCTCCAGCGCGAAATCGTCGTCAGGCGCGGCCTCGGCCTGCGCCATGGCGGGATGGGGCATGGACAGCAACAGACAGGCCAGCGCCACCGCTGCCGTTGCACCCGATGCGCCGCGCAACCGACCGGACACCACCAGCGCGGCCAGCACGTCCAAAAGCAGCAAGCCCAACCCCATGGAAAGCAAAAGCCCCTTCAGGCTGCGCTCTGCGGGCGCCTCAATCCCTTCGATAGGTGTGCCTGCGGGCCAGGCGGTAGGGGCAAGCACCGTGTCGGCACCCACTGCGTTCAGCGCCACGCGCCGGTCGCTGCCGGCATAAAGCCCCGGCGGCAGATCGGGTCCGGGGCCCGTGGCAATCGCGCTGGCCAGAATGGCACCTTCGACACCACCAAGGTTGCCTGCATCCATTGTCTGGCCATATCCGTCCAGCAGCAGTTCCGGCACCCAGACCTGTCCTTGCAGGTCCTGTCCTTCGGGCGGGCCGGTTCGGGTCGACACCGCCAGCCGCTCCAGCATCTGAACAAACAGGCCCGACAGCGGCAGGTTCGACCATTGCGCATTGGCGGTGACGTGGAACAGGACGACCTGCCCGTCGCCAACCGTCTTGCGCGTCACCAATGGCGTGCCATCAGCAAGGGACGCGATGGTGCGGTTGGCCAGATCGGGATCGGGCTGAGCCAGCACCTGTTCAGTCACGCTGACTTCATCGGGGACCGCCAGGCCAAAGAAGGGTGATGTTTCGGGGAAAGGCGCCAGCGTCTTTGGTTCGCCCCAGCTCATCGCACCGCCCACCGACCGCCCGCCTTCGCGCAGACGCACCGGGATCAGGGGATCTTCGGACCCTCGGGCGACGTCACTTGCGGCGAGTTGGGGGCCAGCAAAGCGCAACAAAAGCCCGCCCTTGTCCAGCCAGTCCAGCACCGCGTCCGTCTCGCTTTGGGTCAGGCGGGCGATGTCGGCGAGGATCACCACATCGGGATTGGACATCAGCTGATCCGAAAGCCCGCCTTCGATCAGTTCGGCCACGGGGTTCAGTGCCTCGCGCAGATAATGGGTGGGGGACAACAGCCGCAATCCTTCGCGGTCGTCGCGGCTGGCCACGATGGCGACCTTGCGGCGTTTCAAGCCATCATCGGTCAGGCTGACCGCCCCGGCTGAGCGTTGTCCCGATATTTCGAACCGCGTGATGCGGTTGCGCAGTTCCGGCGGCAGGTCGAGGTCGGCAGTAGCCGTGGCAGCGCCAGCCGCAAACTCCACTGTCGCACGCGCCAATTCACGGTCGATGCCCGCAGGGTCCGGGCCACGGGCGGCAACCTCTACTGAAACGGGCGCACCTGCAGGCTGGCGGCTGACGCCGAGGCCGATCATGCCGTCCGCGAATGTGGCGGGGTGCAGCGCGAGAACGGGTCTTGGCGTCGCAAACACGGTCATCTGTCCACGCGCCGTGATGGCGTCCACCAGCGCGTCACGGCCCGGATGGTCCAGCCCGTCGGTCAACCAATAGGTGTCGAATGTCCCTTCGGGCAACACGTCGACCCAGGCCTCCATCGCACTGGGTGCCCAGGCCGCAGGCTGCATCGCGACCACGCGCCCGGCCCAATCCTCGGCCGCCTGAAAGGCGATCTCTTCGGGTGCATCGGTGAGCCGCGCCACGGCGACCGGCCGCCCGTCGCGTCCCGCCTCGTCGACCAGCGCTGCGGCGCGGTCCATGCGACGCGACCAGTCCGGGGCGTCCGCCCAGCCGCCATCCACCAAAACCAGCAAAGGGTTGCTGCCCGCAACACGCGTCTGCGGGTTCAGCACCGGCCCCGCAAAGGCCAGGATCGCCGCTGCGACCGCCGCCATGCGCAGCAACAGCAGCCACCAGGGCGTCTTGTCGGTTTCGCTTTCCTCATCCTTCAGCCCCAAAAGCAGCGCCACGCCCGGAAACCGGCGCCTGATGGGTGCTGGGGGCACCACGCGCAGCAGTAGCCACAGGATCGGCAACGCGATCAGGCCCAGCAAGAGCCAGGGCACTGCAAACCCGATGGGGCCGATCATGAACATCAGCGCCCCCCTTCCAGCGCGCGGTAGGCCCACAGAAGCGCGGGCAGCGCCGATCCGCCGGTGTGGTGGGTGTGAAAATGCCCGCCAACAGCCCCGGCCAGAACCTGCAGCCGTGCCTTGCGCGCCGCCAGCCGTTCCAGATAGCGACCGCGCAGATCACCCGCACGCAGGGTTTCATGGCGCATCGTGCCGCCCATGGATTCAAAGATCGTGCGGCCGTCAAAGGGGAAGTCTTCTTCGGCAGGGTCCAGGCACTGGATCATGATGGCGCGCGCACCCTTGGCGGCGGCGCGCGACAGGGCTGCCTCCACCGGATCAAGGTCGCCAAGGAAGTCCGACAGGAACACGACACGTCCATGCGATGCAACATCGTCGGCGCTGGGGGTACCGAAGTCCGCATCAGCGTCCGACCCGGCCAGCGTCGTGGCCATAGTCCACAGATGCGCTCGGCCGGCCCTTGGCAGGCCCGCGCCCGCCAGCCCCACACGCTCCCCGGCCCGCAACAGCAGCACCGCCAGCGCCAGCGCCAGCACCTGCGCACGGTCGCCCTTGCTGGCGCGTGCCTTGTCACCGCTGAAGGTCATCGACTTGGCCGGGTCGACCCACAGGGTGACGGATTGCGCCGCCTGCCATTCGCGTTCGCGCACGAACTGCGCATCCGACCGCGCGGAACGTCGCCAGTCGATCAAACGCACCGGGTCGCCCTGGTAGGCGGGGCGGTATTGCCAGAATTCGTCGCCCATCCCCGCCCGCTTGCGGCCATGTTCGCCCAGCATCACGGCCGATGCCAGACGTTCCGCCTCTGCCAGCAGCGGCGGCAGGGCTTGGCCCAGCGTTTCGGCGCGTTCCTTCAGGGCGGCGGCTTGGATCACGCGGCGGCCTCAAGGCCCAGGGTCCGCCCGGCAACACGGTCGATGATGCTGCCCAGATCATCGCCGCGCGCCCGTGCGGCAAAGGACAGCGACATGCGGTGGATCAGCACGGCCCGCGCCAGATGCGCGACATCGGCCACTCCGGGCGCAAGGCGTCCGTCCAGCAAGGCCTGTGCGCGCACCGTCAGCATCAATGCCTGCGCCGCGCGCGGGCCCGGGCCCCAGCTGAGCAGGTCCGCCAGATCGCGGCCCTCGGCCTCGCCCGGACGGCAGGCCCGCACCAGATCAAGGATCGCCTCGACAACCTTGTCGCCCACCGGCATGCGGCGGATGACCGATTGCGCGGCCAGCAGACCTTCGGAGGTAAAAACCGGCGTCGCCACGTCCTCGGACGCGCCGGTCGTCGCGATCAGGATGTCGCGTTCGGTGCTGCGGTCGGGGTAAGGCACGTCGACCTGCACCAGAAATCGGTCAAGCTGCGCCTCGGGCAAGGGATAGGTGCCTTCCTGTTCGATCGGATTCTGCGTCGCCAGCACATGGAACGGTCGACCCAGCGGGCGATGGACGCCTGCAACCGTCACCTCGCGTTCCTGCATCGCTTGCAGAAGTGCGGATTGCGTGCGCGGGCTGGCGCGGTTGATTTCGTCCGCCAACAGCAGCTGGCAAAACACCGGCCCTTCGATAAACCGGAAATTGCGCTTGCCGTCGGCGGTCTGGTCCAGCACCTCGGAGCCCAGAATATCGGCCGGCATCAGGTCCGGCGTGAACTGGATGCGGTTGGCCTTCAGCCCCATAACGGTGGAAAGCGTATCGACCAGCCGCGTCTTGCCAAGGCCCGGCAGACCGACCAGCAACGCGTGCCCGCCGCACAGCATGGCGGCCAGAACGGTGTCGACTACCTTTTCCTGCCCGATGAACCGGCGGTGGATCGACGCCCTTGCGGCCCCGAGTTTTTCGCCCAAGGCTTCGATCTCGGCGACGAGGGGGGCAGCTTCGGCCATGACAATATTCTCCGACTTTGTATATGGTCCCATTAGACCGAAGTAATCCGCCCGGCACAAATGACAAAAAGCGAAGACGCACAAATGATTGTGAAGCCGTCGATGGAGGGGCTGGCAGCGTCGGCAAATGCGGCAGGTCGCAAGGGCCCGCCCCCGGTGCATCTGTGGAACCCGCCCTTTTGCGGTGATCTGGACATCCGCATCGCGCGCGATGGCACCTGGTTCTATCTGGGGACACCCATAGGTCGCGTGCCGCTTGTGCGGCTTTTCTCGTCGATCCTGAAACGCGAGGGGGACCGCTATTACCTTGTGACGCCGGTGGAAAAAGTCGGAATCACGGTCGAGGACGCGCCGCTGTTCGTGGTGGATTTCAGCGTGGAGGCACCAGGGCCGGACCAGATCATCACCTTTCACACCAAGACCGAAGACGACGCCGTCTGTGACGATGACCACCCGCTGCGGGTTGTGCATGACGCGGAAACGGACGCGCCTGCCCCCTATGTGCTGATCCGGCCGGGGCTGGAGGGGCGAATTGACCGCAAAAGTTTTTACCGCCTGGTAGAACTGGGGTCCATCGAGCCCCTTGACGGCGAGGATTGGTTCGGCGTTCGGTCTTCGGGACGCTTCTTTCCCGTCATCCTTGCCAAAGAATTGCCCTGAAATGCCCCGCTTCGCTGCCAATCTGACGCTACTCTTTAACGAAGTACCCATGCTGGACCGCCCGGAATGGGCCGCCAAATGCGGGTTCGACGGCGTCGAGGTCCTGTTTCCCTATGACCATCCGATTGCCGACTGGCGGCGTGCCTTGGGCGACGTGCCGTTGGCGCTGATCAACACTCCCCCCGGCGACTGGGCATCGGGCGAGCGGGGCCATGCGGCGGTTCCGGACGAAGTGCGGCGCTTTCGCGATGGGTTCCTGCGGGCCGCCGACTATGCCACCGGTCTGGGGGCAGCGCGCATCCATGTGATGTCGGGTGTGGCGCGGGGGCCGGTTGCCGAAGAGACGTTTCTGGAAAACATCGCCTGGGCGGCAGTGCAGGCGCCGGACCTGCAAGTGACGCTGGAGCCGCTCAACCCCGATGACATGCCGGGCTATTTCCTGAACGATTTCGATCTGGCGGGGCGTCTGGTCGACGATATCGGCCTGGTGAATGTCGGATTGCAGTATGACCTGTGGCATGCCGCGCGTCTGCATGGCGACCCGATCAACGTCTGGCAGCGCCACAAGGCGCGGATCAACCATATCCAGATTGCAGGCTTTCCGGCGCGCGCGGAACCTGGTGGCGGCGGCATCGACCTTGCCGGGCTGATGAAGAACATTGACGCCACCGGCTATTCGGGCTGGGTCGCCGCCGAATACCGCCCGGCCAAAAGCACCGCACAGGGTCTGGGCTGGCTGACGGCGATGAAATCACGCGGGACCTTGATCGGGGGCTAGGCGTGAATGCCGCCTTGAAGCCCCGTGGCCCTACCCGCTAGACTGTCCCGAACGCGCCCCCAAAGGAAAACCCGCATGCCGCCCGACGCCCCAGAAACCCAAGTCGTCACCACCTGGAAAGTCGCCTGCGACGGCGGTGAGGGTGCGCTTGGCCATCCGCGCGTCTGGCTGCCGATCCCGGCGGACAAGGGCTGGGTCGAATGCGGCTATTGTGACAAGCGGTACGTCATCGACCGCGACCACGCGGGCGACGACCACTAGCTTAGCGGCGGTCCGACGACGGTCATCCCGTGGCGGCCTGACAATTCGGCAAAGGCGGCTGGTGTCAATGGGCTGAGGGTGCTGCCCTGATGAAAGAACGCCTCCATCGAACCGGCCGGAAAGAACGACACCATGATGCGTCCGGTCCGCGTGGTGTTTCGAAAGGCGTGCGGCACGCCGCGCGGGCCCATCACGCTGTCGCCCGGTCCAAGGTGATGCGTGGTGTCGCCGACGCGGACGTCAAATTCACCTTCGGTGACAAAGAACCATTCGTCCTGGGCGGCGTGAACATGCAGCGGCGGGCCGCCGGGTTCGCTGCGGATGGTATCATAGATACAGGCACCGCCTTCGGTGTCGGCGCCTGCCACCTTGAGGTGAAACGCGCCGTTCAAGAATGCGAACGTCTGCCCGCCCAATGCCTCGCCTTGACGAACGACCGGCGGCGGCGTTGCTTTGCCATCACTTTGCACCGAAGCATCCTTTCAAATCTTTCCGATATGCCGAAGCCTAACATGCCGTCGACGGAACGTTGCGGGGATTCGCGCGTCACCGCGAAGCTCGGGCTGGCCGCTGCAGGGCAAAGATGGCATCACAGGACAATGCGATTTGGCCATTGGGGGCGCGGATGACAGCTTTCGGCAAAGGCCACCACCTTCACGTCATTGACGGCTCGGCCTATATCTTTCGCGCCTACCACGCACTGCCGCCCCTGACGCGCAAGTCCGATGGGTTGCCCGTAGGTGCCGTCGCCGGGTTCTGCAATATCCTGTGGAATGAGCTTTCGCGCGCCAGCGCCGGCAAGGCCGCGACCCATCTTGCGGTGATCTTCGACCATTCCTCCCTGACCTTCCGCAACACGCTTTATCCGGAATACAAGGCCAACCGTCCTGAGTTGCCGGAAGACCTGCGCCCGCAGTTCCCTTTGACCCGCGAAGCCACACGCGCCTTCAACGTCGCTTGCCTGGAAACCGAAGGGTACGAGGCCGACGACATCATCGCCGCCCTCTCCTGCCGCGCGGTGGAGGCGGGTGGCAGTTGCACCATCATCTCCTCGGACAAGGACCTGATGCAGCTGATCCGGCCTGGTGTCGACATGTTCGACCCGATGAAGGCCCGCTCCATCGGCCCGGACGAGGTGATGGAAAAATTTGGCGTCCCCCCGAACCGGGTGATCGACGTGCAATCCCTGGCCGGTGACAGCGTGGATAACGTCCCCGGCGCGCCGGGCATCGGGCTCAAGACGGCGGCCCTTCTGATCCAGGAATACGGCGACCTTGATACCCTTCTCGCCCGCGCGTCCGAGATCAAGCAGCCCAAGCGGCGCGAGGCGCTGATCGACAATGCCGACCGCATCCGCATCTCGCGCCAGCTGGTGACGCTGGACTGCGACACGCCCTTGGACGTGACGCTGGACGATCTGGAAATCCGCCTGCCCGAAGCGGCCACCGTGATGAATTTCCTGACGAAGATGGAGTTTCGCACCCTGACCAAACGGGTGGCCGACAAACTGGGCATCGCACCGCCCGCTCTGCCGGACACGAGCCAGCTGCAGGTCGCCTCGGAGGCCGCAACCGACACTCCGCCTTTGCCCGAGCGCCTGCCGTTCGACCTCCTTGCCTACGAATGCGTCCGCGACATGGGCGCGCTGAACCGCTGGATCAGCCGCATCTACGAGGTCGGACACGTCGCCGTTGATACCGAAACCACCAGCCTGGACGAAATGCAGGCCGATCTTGTGGGCATCTCTCTTTCGGTCGATGCAGGCATGGCCTGCTACATCCCCGTCGGCCACACCATCGGCGGCGGTGATCTTTTCGGGGCCACCGCCCTCGCCCCCGATCAGTTGCCGATGGACACTGTCCTTGCCGCGCTGAAACCGGTGCTGGAGGATCCGACGATACTGAAGATCGGCCAGAACATGAAATACGACTGGAAGATCTTCGCCCGCCGCGGCATCCGCCTGGCCCCCTTCGACGACACCATGCTGATGAGCTACGCCATGCAGGCGGGCCTCAACCCGCACGGCATGAACGAGCTATCGGACCGCTACCTTGGCTATCCACCCGTCTCGATCAAGACGCTTCTCGGGTCTGGCAAATCGCAGATCACCTTCGACAAGGTGGCCATCGAGGACGCCGTGAAATACGCGGCCGAAGACGCAGATGTGACCCTGCGCCTGTGGCAACTGTTCAAGCCGCAGCTCCACCAGCACCGCGTCACCACGGTCTATGAAACCCTGGAACGCCCCCTCGTTACTGTGCTGGCCGACATGGAGATGACCGGCATCAAGGTTGACCGCGACGTGCTGCGCATGATGTCCAACGCCTTTGCGCAAAAGCTGGTGCAGCTGGAGGAGGAGATTCACACCGTTGCGGGCGAAAAATTCAACGTCGGGTCGCCCAAACAACTGGGCGAAATCCTGTTTGACCGCCTGCAAATCCCCGGCGGCACCAAGGGCAAGACTGACGCCTACGCCACCGGCGCGGATATTCTTGAGGACATCACGACGCTGGAGGACCACCCCCAGGGCGCGCAACTCGCCGCGCGTATCCTCGACTGGCGCCAGATCGCCAAGCTGAAATCGACCTATACCGACGCGCTGCAACTCGCGATCAACCCCGAGACACACCGCGTTCACACTTGCTATTCCATCGCCGGGGCGACCACCGGGCGGCTGGCCTCCACTGACCCGAACCTGCAGAACATCCCGATCCGCACCGAGGAAGGCCGCCGCATCCGTGAGGCGTTCATCGCTCCCGAAGGCCGCACCCTCGTATCGCTCGATTACAGCCAGATCGAGCTGCGCATCCTGGCCCACATCGCCGACATCCCCCAACTGCGCCGCGCGTTCGAGGACGGGATCGACATCCACGCCCTGACCGCGTCCGAGATGTTCAACGTCCCCCTCGACCAGATGACCAGCGACATCCGCCGAAAGGCGAAGGCGATCAACTTCGGCGTCATCTACGGCATTTCCGGCTTCGGCCTCGCCCGCAACCTGCGCATCCCCCGCGCCGAAGCCCAAGGCTTTATCGACCGCTATTTCGAGCGTTTTCCGGGCATCAAGGAATACATGTCCGATACCATCAAGTTCGCGCAATCCCACGGCTACGTGCAGACCCTTTTTGGCCGGAAAATCAACACCCCCGAGATCAACGCCAAAGGCCCCGGCGCAGGATTTGCCAAACGAGCCGCCATCAACGCGCCCATCCAAGGCACCGCCGCCGACGTCATCCGCCGCGCTATGATCCGCATGCCGGATGCAATCAAAGGGCTGGACGCCAAGATGCTTTTGCAAGTCCATGACGAACTGCTGTTCGAAGTCAGCGAGGCCGATGCGCCGAACCTTATCCCCATCGCGAAAGAGGTCATGGAGAACGCCTCCCACCCGGCCGTCAGGCTGAACGTCCACCTCTCGGTGGAAGCAGGGCAGGGCAAGAACTGGGCTGAGGCGCATTGAAATGAACCTGCCGGTCCCGTCCCCGAAACACTGGTGGGACTGGCTTGCAGAAAATCACGCAGCCGAAACCGAAGTCTGGCTGCACCTCTTCAAGAAGGCCAGCGGCACCCCGTCGGTCACTTGGGAACAGGCGGTGGTCGAGGCGCTGTGCTGGGGCTGGATCGACGGGCAGGCAAAATCCCTGGATGCCGACAGCTGGCTGCAACGCTTCACCCCGCGCCGCCCCCGCAGCAACTGGAGCCAGCGCAACCGCGACCACGCCGAACGCCTGATCGCCGAGGGCAGGATGCAACCTCCCGGTCTGGCACATGTGACCGCGGCCAAGGCCGATGGCCGATGGGATACTGCCTATGCCGGACCAGCTAGCGCCGAAATTCCGGCCGATTTCCTGGAAGCGCTGGCTCAAAGTGCTCAGGCCACGGCCACCTATGAAACCCTGAACGCGCAGAACCGCTACGCTATCTATCACCGCCTGATCACAGCCAAACGCCCGGAAACGCGTATCAAGCGGATCGCCGATTTCATAGCCATGCTCGCACGCGGCGAACGGTTCCACCCATGATCCCCGATTGGCCCGCCCTAAAAGCCTTCGCCTTCGGCCTCAACCTGCCGGAGGTCACCACCGACTACCCATGGGGCAACGAATGCCTCAAAGCCCACGGCAAGATGTGGTGCTGGTGGTCGCCTTACGTCGATGCCGCGGTTTTCAAATGCGACAAGGACGAGCGCGAGATGCTGCTGGCCGCTGACCCCGACACCTTCGTTCTCCACCCGCACTACGCCCCACATAATCTGATCCTTGTTCGTGCGGGTCGGATCGACGACGGCTGGGCGCGTGCCCGCCTGATCCAACAATGGCGCGATGCCGCCCCGAAGCGTTGGCTGAAAACCTGGGACACCGAGAATGGCCGCGGCTGACAACGCCCCGATCCTGACAATCCGATCCCAAGCCGAGTTGCACGCATTCCTTCGAACGAATTAGCAAGAATCTTTGAAGATTCTGTGGCTTAGATCCGGTCAATCCGGACCTGATAGCAGTTGTTCCGGGCAGATCGGACATGGACATAGGCCACGCGATCCTGTGCGAGCAGCGCCTCTGCCCGAGCGGGGATAAAGGGCGTCGGGATCACCCCGCCCGTGCCATAGACGATGCGGTCATCGTCGCCATAAGCCCGGACTATGTATTCGGGCGACGCAAGCGCATCGGGCAGTGCCAGGCCGCCACCCACCACACATTCCTCCGCGCACAGAAAGATCGGCCCGATCTCGGCATAGGGCTGTGGTGCGGGAAAGGGGCGATGCGCCAGCACCAGCATCCCGGCCCCTTTCGGGATCATCTTCAGGCAATGGCGGCAGGGATTGCCGTCCCCGTCAGAGGTCTTGCGTTCAGGCTGCTGGCCGTTGGCATCCGGGCTGCCAGACTGATAGGCGCGGACGATGTCGGTGGGGATTGCGTGGAAATGCATGATCATGGGGTGCTCCTTTTGCCAAGGGCAACCCTGCCGTGATGCCATAAGACAGGCGATCCGATCCTTGCGGTTTCAGGCGGGGTCCACCAGGCGGCCAAGCGGCCTGCCACCCATGATGTGCAGATGGTAATGGGGGACCTCTTGCAGTCCATGGGTCCCTGCATTTGTAATGCCGCGATACCCCTCTGGCCCCGCCAGCCCCAGCATCTGGCACACCTTGGCGGCGGTGCGGTGGAAATCCACGATCTCATCCGCCGTCGCCTCGGCGGCGAAATGGTCGAACGTCACATAAGCGCCCTTGGGAACAACCAACACATGCACGGGAGCCTGCGGGCGGATGTCGTGAAAGACCAGCGTATGGGGCGTTTCCATCACTGTCTTGTTTGGAATTTCGCCTCGCAGAATTCGGGCAAAAATGTTGGTTGGGTCATAGACATATGCCATTGGATCAATCCGCAAAAAGATGTTCGGCCGACAGGATGTCACGCGCCTGATCCAGGGAAATATCAAGAAACTCGGCCAGTGGCACGGTGTTTTCGTCCAACGAGGCCGCCTGCCGGATGCGCCGGTAGCCCGACAGACCAAGATCGCGCAGTCGGTCGCTTTCGAACTTCATGTCATGGCGGATCGTGGGCAGCAGCCGCTCAATGGTCTGGTCGGCGGATCTGTCGCTGGCGAGCCCCACACGCTGCGCATGGCCGATCAGGTAGTCGTCGGTGAAAGTGCAATCAATTTCCAGCAGGCGCACCGTACCCTTGTCCTGATTGAAATCCTGGATCAGGTCCGCACTGGCGGGGTCGATGCAAAAGACCAGCCGATCGGTCTGCCAATAGTCGAACAGCATCCGAACCAAGGCACGTCTGTGCCGCATGCGTTTGTCGATGGTGCTCTGGATGCCGCCAAGATCGGGCATCGGAGTGGCATCTTCGTTGAACAGATAGTCGACCGCAGGCAGGTTGGTCGACTGGCGCATGCGTTCAACCAGCCGCTTGGCGACGTGCCATTTCTTGCAGGTGACCATCATCAGCGTCCGTTCGCGCCCGATGGTCGCCTCGTTTTCCCAGAACCTTGGCGCAAAGCGGCGACCGATCCGCCCGCGCCCGGTCAGGAACCCGAAGAGCTTGCGCCCTTCGTTTGAAATCGCAAAGGTCGCTGTCGTGTCGTTGTAAAGCTCGCCCAGTCGGTCTTTCAGCGCTTTGGCCTCGGGGCTGATCTTGCGGGCAAAGAGGCAATCCTGGCTGATCAACAGGTCATAGTGGTCGTTGTATAACGTGACCGGCATGCCGTAGTCGGAGAAAAGCAGGAATGTCAGCGTGCGGGTCCGAATTTCGGTCCCCGCCACAAGATGCACACAAGCGTCTGGAAAAACGTCTCATCGGGGATCCACGTCGTGCGAAAGAACTGCAAGATGTCGGATCGCCGGTCGCACAGGTCCAGGATCGCCTCGATCGTGTGCCGACGCAGGCACCACCACTGGCTGCCGATCTGCATGACCAGATCGGGGGGAATGGCGCGTTCCAGTTTCAGCCGCTGCTGCATCGCGAGCGATCCATAAAACAGCGGCTTTTGGGTGCGTTCGTTGAACCAGTGGCGATAGATCAGGCGTTCTTCCTTGATGCCGGTGCGAATCCAGCCCGAGGCAAAGAAATCGACACTTTCGATATAGTCGGCATCGTCGCGGTCCAGAAAGTTGCGGCAGTATTGGGCCGACTTGATCGGCATGCAGTCGCCCGACAACAGGTAAAAGTGGGTCGCCGATGGAAACGCGTCGACCGCGGCGCGCACGCCCTGCAAGGTGGCATCCACCAGGCTCCATTCGCCCCAGCCGCATTTCACGCGACGTTTGGCAAAAACCACCGAAGGATTGTCTTTCAACGCGTCGCGAACGGTTAAGAAATCTGCAGGATTGGCGCGCCCGTCAAAGTGAATAGAGATGTAGTCGCCCGCCTGGGTCAGGCGTTGCGCTTGCGCGATGATCCCTTGGGGATCCTTGTGGCACAGAAGGATAAAGGCGATACGTGCCATCTGCGGTGACGTGATCCGTTCTTGAAGCTGCACTGTTTGCTTAAAGTGTCCGATGCGGTGTTGAAAAGACACTATTTGTTTGGTCTGTTGACCTCACAAAGATGGGTGTGATGTATTTTATTGTTTGTTGTCGCTGACCGACCGCGAAATAGGGGTGATTGATGGGGTTTCCCGGAACCTGGATGACCGAAAGCGAAAGCGTTGTGTATCGCGTCGTGCCGAAATGTGCCTGCTCGACGATCGGGCAGATCATGTATTTTTCCGACCACGGTCAGTTCTTTGACGGCGACATCCATGATGCGACCAAGGGACTGCACAAATGGGCGCTGGATGCCAGCCAGCCGCTGATCGATCACAACGTCAAAACGCACAAATCCTATGCCTTTACCTGTGTGCGCAATCCCTACACCCGCATCCTGTCATCGTTCTTTGACAAGATCTGTGGTGTGCAGCGCAACGGCAAGCGGTATCGGGGCAATCTTGTGCCCCTGTTGACGCAGAAATACGGGATCGATGTCG
The DNA here is from genome assembly GCA_046589965.1 of Paracoccaceae bacterium. Taxonomy (GTDB): domain Bacteria; phylum Pseudomonadota; class Alphaproteobacteria; order Rhodobacterales; family Rhodobacteraceae; genus JAJNPS01. The sequence continues at coordinate 3,015 of JBKJVF010000085.1, read as the reverse complement.
GCGGGCCTGACGGAAAAGACGACTTTGACCAGATCGCCAGCTTTCGGCGGTTCTTGTTGTTCGCGCGTGACACGATCCGTTGGAAAAAACCCATGGAGCCGGACATCCACTGGTCAGCGATGTCGGGGCATGTATCGACTTATATTGTCAACGGCGGACGATATGACCACGTCTTTTTCACCGAAAAATTCGACGAGGGCATGCAAGTCGTGCTCGATAACATCAAGGTCAAGCACAAGATAAACCTCAAGAAGATCCCGAAATTCAACGAAAGCGAAGGGCACGGACCGAAACGCGCCCATCCGGTTGAGGCCTATTTCGACGACCTGTCGATGCATCTGATCTGGGAGATGTACAAGCGCGACTTCCAGACCTTCAAATACGATTTCGAGAACCCCGCAAACAAGATGCCCGTGGGCGAGATCGACCTGGCCGAGGTGCATGCAAGACTGGGGGAATGATGGCAGAGGCGGGTTATTCCGGGACACCCCTGATCCGAAAGCTGGGCTTTTGCGGCGCACAGCCTGCGGTGGTGATGAACGCGCCCCGTCCCTATTCGGATCTGCTGGGCGAAGTGGTGCAGATCGCCAGCCTGTCGTCGCACGATCTGATACCCGATGGCACCGCCTACTTGCACCTTTTCACCACCTTTCGCGCCGAGATGGAGGTCGTGCTGACGGCGGCGCGGCACCGACTTGCCCCCGCCGGGATGATCTGGCTGTCTTGGCCCAAAAAGGCCTCAAAAGTCCCGACCGATATCACCGAGGACACCATCCGCGCCGTGTGCCTGCCGATGGGTTATGTCGACGTCAAGGTTTGTGCGGTCGATGAGGTCTGGTCAGGATTGAAGCTGGTCATTCGCAGGGAATTGCGCTGACCTGTTGCACGCCCCTGCATTTGGTGGGCGCCAAATGCCGACGGTCGATCGGCGGTACAGGCACTGAAGCCATTGGCGACATTCCGCCGATCCGCCACTATTTGTGCCAAAGACCGGTCTTTGCCTAGGGTTTGTCCAAATCGCTGTCTAGCGTCCCCTTCTCGGAACACTGGCGCAAGGCGTGGCCTCGTGCCCGGACTGAAGGTGGGGATCGAAGAACGAACATGACAGACATGTTGTTGATCGACATTGCGCGCTATGCCCATATCCTTGTGGTCGCGATCGGCTTTGGGGTCGCGTTTCTGGCGGACTATCAGATGCTGTCGCGGCTGACGCGGCCAGTTGATGACGCGCTGTTGGCGTCGCTGGACGTGTATCATGCCCTGATCGGCAAGATGATCGTTGGGATGTGGATAACCGGGCTGATCATGGTTGGCATCCGTACCGGCTTTGATCCTGCCAATGTCACCCCGAAACTGATCAGCAAGGTCGCGACCGTCGGCATTCTGACGGCGAATGCCGTGCTGATCGGCGGGCTTGCGATGCCCTTGTTGCGGTCGGCGCGGGGGCGCAGCCTGATGTGGCTGTCCACATCTGCCAAACTTTCCCTTGCCGTGATCGGGGGGATTTCGTCGGCCAGCTGGATGCTCGCACTGGCGATGGGCAGCAGCAAGGTGCTGGCTGCGGGATCGCTGTCGCTTTTTGCAGTGCTGCTGCCGATGGCCTATATCGCGGCCGTTTCAGCGTCGGTTGCGGTGATGTTGCTGGCCAGCAAACTGGTCAAGACCAAGGTCGCATGGCCATCGGATCCAGGCACTGTAGCAGGCCGGAACTTCGGCGCTCATATCCCCGCCGAATAGGGTCAGACCAACCCCTTGGCCTGAAACAAAGCCTTGAGGTTGGCCTCAGGGCGCGCGCCGAAATGGCTGATGACCTCGGCCGCGGCAACGCAGCCCATGGCCCCAGCGGTCGCAAGCGATTGTCCGGTCGCCATCCCGTAAAGAAACCCTGCCGCGAACAGATCGCCTGCCCCGGTGGCATCGACCGGCACCACACGATGCACCGGCACCTCCACCCGTTCTTCGCCCCGCATCAGGATGACATCTGCGCCAGAGCGGGTGCAGACCACCAGCGGGCAATCCTTGCGCGCCCGGGCCAACGCCGCCTCCAGATCTTCGGTTTGATAGAGCGAGGTCCATTCGTGACGATTGCCAATCACGTAATCCATGTCCTCGGCCACCAGCCGCTGGAAATCGGCGCGATGGCGATCAACGCAGAAGGGATCGCTGAGCGCGATGCCGGCCTTGCCGCCGCCCGCATGACAATCGCGCGCGGCCTGAAGAAACGCCTCTTTGCCCTTGTCCTTGTCAAAGAGATACCCTTCTAGAAACAGGTAATCAGTCTGGCCGGTGACCGAAGCGGGCACGTCTGTCGCACTCACATCGGCAGAAATGCCCAGATAGGTATTCATCGACCGCTCGCCATCCGGGGTGACGAAGATCATCGACCGGGACGTCGGCAGTTCGGCGTCAGCGACGGGCGGGTTCGGGAAATCCGTGCCTTCGGCCATCAGCGACCGCGCATAAAACCGCCCCAGCGCATCGTCGCGGACACGACCCACAAAAGCGGTCTTCATCCCCAGATTGCCAAGTCCTGCCAGGGTGTTGGCCACGGATCCGCCAGGTGCCTCGGTCCGGTCGCGCATGGCTGCATACAGCATCTCGCCGCGTTCGCGTTCGACCAGCTGCATGACGCCCTTGGTGATCCCCATCAGATCCAGGAAGGTTTCTTCGGTCTTGCTCAGCACATCGACGATGGCGTTGCCGATGCCGACAACCTGATAACGGGTCATGTGGTCTTGTCCTCATAGGCGCACCAGTCCCGGATCGGGCAGATGGGGCATTTGGGTTTGCGCGCGATGCAGATGTAGCGACCGTGCAGGATCAGCCAGTGATGCGCATGCAGCATGTATGTCGCCGGGATGACCTTCTCCAGTTCAAGCTCGACCGCCAGCACATCCTTGCCCGGCGCCAGTCCCGTACGATTGCCGATACGGAAGATGTGCGTATCGACCGCCATGGTCGGCTGACCGAAGGCCATGTTCAAAACGACATTGGCGGTCTTGCGTCCGGCGCCGG
>JBKJVF010000044.1:0-8566 GCA_046589965.1 Paracoccaceae bacterium | reverse complement strand
GTGGCCATGGCCCATGGCGTGGGTGTCTTTCAGTAAGGCGACGATCTTCATGTGGGGCTGATCCAGCATGCCTGCGATCTGGTCGAACCAATGGCTCATCGGCTGGCCATATTTCTTTTCGATGGACGGAAAATAGGCCGCGGGGCCCTGAACCTTGTCGGTCATTCGGCGGCCTCCTTGAACGGTGCAAAGTCATTGGGGAAATGGGTCAGCGCCGACATCACCGGGTACGGTGTGAAGCCACCCAGCGCGCACAGCGACCCGGCCTTCATCGTGTTGCAGAGGTCCGTCAGCAGCGGGATCGCGGCGGCGTCGCCCTTGGCGATGCGGTCGATGGTTTCGGTGCCACGGACCGCGCCAATCCGGCAGGGCGTGCATTTGCCGCATGACTCGATGGCGCAAAATTCCATCGCGAACCGTGCTTGTTTCAGCATGTCTGCGGTGTCGTCGAACACGGTCAATCCGGCGTGACCAATCAGGCCACCCTGGCCTGCGAATTCCTCATAGCCAAAGGGCGTGGCGAATTCAGACCGGGGGTGATAGGCCCCGAGCGGTCCGCCCACCTGCACGGCCTTGACCGGGCGGCCACTGGCGCATCCCCCGGCGATGTCATCGACGATCTGGCCAAGGCTGAGGCCAAAGGCGGTTTCGTACAACCCGCCGAAGCGAACATTCCCGGCGATCTGCAACGGGATTGTGCCCCGCGAACGACCCAGGCCAAAGTCCTTGTAAAAGGCCGCGCCCTTTTCGAAAATCACCGGCACCGTCGCCAGGGAGATCACGTTGTTCACCACGGTCGGTTTGCCCATGAAACCTTCGAGCGCGGGAAGTGGCGGTTTTGCCCGTACCACGCCGCGCTTGCCTTCAAGCGAGTTCAAAAGCGAGGTTTCTTCACCGCAGACATAGGCTCCTGCGCCCACGCGGATTTCGATGTCGAACACATGACCCGACCCGAGCACCGATGCGCCCAAAATACCCGCTTCGCGCGCAAGATCGCAGGCCGCCTGCATCAGTCGGATCGCCACGGGGTATTCCGAACGGATGTACACGAACCCCTTCACAGCCCCGGTCGCAAGGCCCGCGATCACCATGCCTTCGATCAGGGTAAAGGGATCACCCTCCATCAGCATCCGGTCGGCAAAGGTGGCGCTGTCGCCTTCGTCGGCGTTGCAGACGATGTATTTGCGGTCGGCCTTTGCCTCGCTGACCGTCTTCCACTTGATCCCGGTCGGAAAGCCGGCACCGCCGCGTCCGCGCAGGCCACTTTCGGTGACCTCGGCCACGATCGCGGCCTTGTCCAACGCGAGCGCCCGACGCAGGCCAGACAGCCCGCCATGTGCCTCATAGTCGGCCAGCGACAGCGGGTCGATGATGCCGACCCGTGCAAAGGTCAGCCGGGTCTGCCCGATCATCCACGGCAAGTCGCTGACCCGTCCCAGCGCCTTGGGATGCATCGCCAGATCGCCAAACAGCCCCGGAACGTCGGCGACGGTCATGGGGCCGAAACCAACGCGCCCGGCATCCGTCACAACTTCGACCAAAGGCTCCAACCAGACCATGCCGTGGCTGCCATTGCGCACGATCTGGACGGGCATCTGACGCCGCGACGCCTCGCGCTTGATCGCCGCAACGACCTCATCGGCGCCAAGGGAAATGGCGGCGGAGTCCAGGGGCACGTAGATATTCAATGCCACGCTCATCCCCGCGCCTGCGCGATCAGCGCATCGGCGCGCACCTCGTCACAGCGGCCAATCAGGTGTCCGTCCATCATCGCAGCTGGCCCACAGGCGCAAAGGCCAAGGCAGAACACGGGCTCCAGCGTCACGGCGCCGTCTGTGGTCGTGCCGTGCCAGTCCAACCCCAACGCGCCCTGAACATGCGCCGCCACCCGGTCCGCCCCCATCGCCTGGCACGCCTCGGCGCGGCACAGTTTCAGCACGTGCCGACCGGCAGGCTTTTCGCGGAAATCGTGGTAAAAGCTGACGACACCATGCACTTCGGCCTTGGACAGGTTCAGCGCTTTGGCGATCTGCGGCAGCACCGATTGCGGTACATGGCCAAACTCTAGCTGGATCGCGTGCAGGATCGGCAATAGCGGCCCCTCCATCCCCAGATGAGCGACGAGGATTTCCTCGATGCGGTCAGAGACGGTGTCGGTATCAAGCATGCGGGCTACCTTGGATTTGCTCGCGCCCGTGATACGCGGATTGATAGGAAAATCAATCCTGATATCCCGTCATACGATAGTTCAAACCTATCGTACTCCGAGCCTTGTCGCATCCTCGATCAACGCTTGCAGAACTGGCGTCTGCGGTTCGCGTTTTGCAGCAATCAACCCCACCGTATGCTCTGCCTCCGGCTCCACGATGGGGATCGAGACCAGCCTGCCATCGGTCACGAACATGTCGGCCAGTTTCTTTGGCACCACGCTTGCCCACTGCCCAGTCAAAACGTGCGAAATCAATGCGATGGTCGAATTGGATTCGATTGATGGGCTGACCTTTGCCCCTGCTTCTGCCAGGTTCTGGTTGACGATCCGGCGGTTCTGCATGTCCGAGGTCAAAAGGCACAAGGGAACCCCCGCCACCTCGGCCCAGGTCACTTGTGCCCGTGGCGCAAAATCGGTCCCCGGCGCACAAAGCAGCCGGTAGAATTCGGTGTAAAGCGGCACCTGTGCGACCCGGCCCAGAGGTTCATTGTCGAGATAGGTGATCCCGGCCTCCAGATCGAGGCTTTCTATGCCGGACAGGATCTCGGCGCTGGTCCGGCTGAGGATGGCCACCCGCACGTTCGGATGGCGCGCGGTAAAGGGTCCCGTCAAGTCCGCGACCATGGGCAGGGCCGTGGGGATGACGCCAAGCCGAAGGTTGCCCGACAGGCCGGACCGGACAGTGCGCATCTCGTCCTTCAGCGCGCGCACGTCGCCGACGATGCCCAGGGCACGGTCCAGCACACGTTGGCCTTCGGGCGTCAGGCCCTGAAAACGGCTGCCGCGAAAGACCAGCTGCACGCCCAGCTGATCCTCCAGCTGGCGGATTGCGCCGGACAAAGACGGCTGCGTCACGCCACAAGATTCGGCCGCGCGTCCGAAATGGCGTTCGCGGGCAAGGGCGATGAACATTTCCAGCTTGTCTATCATCGCCTGACCCTGCCGCCAGGCGCCCTTGTCTGCAACCCCATCGCGCCTTACCTCTGGTGCATGAGACGCTTTATCCCCTTTTTGCCGAAGTACCCGACAGTCCCGGTGATCCGCCTTCAGGGCACCATCGGTTCGGGTGGACGCAGTCTGAATGACGCCGCACTTGCCCCCTTGATCGAACGTGCGTTTGCGCGGGGCAAACCTGCTGCCATCGCGCTGGTGATCAATTCCCCGGGCGGATCGGCGGTGCAGTCGGCGTTGATCGGCGCGCGCATTCGGCGGCTGGCAGATGAAAAGGGTATCAAGGTGCATGCCTTCGTCGAGGATGTCGCGGCATCGGGGGGGTACTGGCTGGCCTGCGCGGCGGACGACATCTGGGTCGACCGGTCATCCATCGTCGGCTCCATCGGCGTCATTTTCGCCTCGTTCGGGTTTCCCGAGCTGCTGGCACGACAAGGGATCGAGCGGCGCGTCGTCACTGCTGGCAGGTCCAAAAGTTTTGCCGATCCGTTTCTGCCGCAAAAGCCAGAGGATATCGACCGGCTGAAAGCCCTGCAGGACCCGATCCACGCGGCCTTTATCGAACACGTCAAGGCACGCCGGGGCGCGCGCCTTAATACGGATGCGGATCTGTTCAACGCCGACATCTGGGTCGGTCAGGGGTCTGTCGATATGGGTCTGACCGACGGCGTCGATCACCTCGTGCCAAAGCTCAAGGCGCTTTATGGTGACAAAGTGCGACTGGTACCCTTGGGGCAACGGCGCAGCTTGTTGCAGCGACTGGGAATGGCGGCCATTGATGGCGCGATGGCCACGGTCGAAGATCGCGCGCTTTGGGCAAGGTATGGGTTGTAGATGCTGATCAAGACCGTTCTCGTCTTTCTGGGTCTGATGGTGCTTGTTGCCATGCTGGGTCGTGCTTTCTTTCCGTCGGCCACAAACCGCGTTCTGGGCAAGGCGGTGCCGAAAGCCGTTCGATGCGGATCATGCGGGCGCTATCTTGTCGGACGCGGCGACTGCGCGTGCAAGAAAAAGGCGTAGGATGGCAGCATTGGTCACAGGGGCGGGCAAGCGTCTTGGTCGTGCGATGGCACTTTATCTGGCCGAACGCGGTCACGATATAGCGGTTCATTATGCCAGTTCCGGTGACGCCGCAGAGGGTGTCGCGGCTGACATTCGTGCAATGGGACTAAAGGCTGTCGCACTCCAGGCCGATCTTCTGGTCGAGGATCAGACGGCACAGCTGGTCGATCAGGCGCGCGTGGCACTGGGGACACCCTTGACGGTCCTGGTCAACAACGCGTCGATATTCGAATATGACACGATCCTGACCGGCACGCGCCAAAGCTGGGACAGGCATATCGACTCCAACCTGCGCGCGCCTTTCGTGCTGACCCAGCACTTTGCCCATCAATGCCCCCCCGTCGGACAAGATGCCGAGGGAGAACCGGTCGCATCCGGGCTGGTGGTCAACATGATCGATCAGCGGGTGCTGAAACTGACGCCGGAATTTGCCAGCTATACCATCGCAAAGGTAGGCCTCTGGGCGCTGACCCAGACGGCTGCACAAGGACTTGCCCCGCAGATCCGTGTCAATGCCATCGGTCCCGGACCGACCCTGCGCGGGGTGCGCCAGTCGCCAGAACACTTCGCACGACAAAGGCAATCCACCGTCCTCCAACGGGGCGCAGATGCCGCAGATGTCGTCGCTGCACTTGGCTATCTTCTGGATGCAAAATCGGTCACTGGTCAGATGATCTGCACCGATGGGGGCCAGCATCTGGCATGGCGGACACCCGATGTGTTGGGGGTCGAATGAGCCTTTTCGAACCAGCCTGCGAAAAGTTGTCCACGTTTGCGCAATTGATTACAGCTTTGTGACATAAGCCCCTGATCTGTAATGGTATTGCCGGATCGCAAAGAAAATACGTATAGTTATCATATGCTTATCAAATTGCCTAAAAAACAGGCAATCGGCGGAAATGGGCAGAAAACAAGGAAAATTCCACCTTCTCGAAATGTTTTGCGCAAGGTTATCCACAGATTCAGTGGACAGGTTTGGACTTGCAGACCTCACCGGATCGTTGCAGCCAAGACGTAGAATCAAAGTGGGACCACAGGGGCCTTCGCGATGCCAGAACAAGGTCGTACCGGCCATGAAGTAATCCAGGATTATCTTCGCTCTCTGGACGCCTCGCCAGGGGTTTACCGGATGCTGGATGCAGCGTCGGAGGTGCTTTATGTCGGCAAGGCTCGCAATCTCAAGGCGCGGGTGACGTCCTATGCGCGGCCAGGCGGCCATTCGGGGCGCATCGCGCGGATGATTTCCGAAACCGCGTCGATGATGTTTCTGACGACACGCACCGAGATCGAGGCGCTGCTGTTGGAGCAGAACCTGATCAAGCAGCTGAAACCGCGCTACAACGTGCTGCTGCGCGACGACAAAAGCTTTCCCAATATCCTGATCGGCAAGGACCACGCCTTTCCGCAAATCAAAAAGCATCGCGGCAAGAAATCTGAAAAGGGCAGCTACTTTGGCCCCTTCGCCAGCGCGGGCGCAGTCAATCGCACGCTCAATCAGCTGCAAAAGGTGTTCCTCTTGCGGAACTGTTCGGACTCGATGTTTGACTCGCGCACGCGTCCCTGTCTGCAGTTCCAGATCAAGCGCTGTTCCGCCCCCTGTGTGGGAAAGATCGACCAGGACGGATATGCAGGCCTTGTCGGGGACGCGGAAAGGTTTCTGCAAGGCAAGTCGACGACCGTCCAGTCCGACCTTGCGCGCCACATGGCCGACGCGTCGGCCGCGATGGAATTTGAACGCGCCGCAGCGTTGCGCGACCGGATCAAGGCGCTGACCCAGATCCAGTCTGTGCAAGGCATCAACCCCAAAGGCGTGACCGAGGCCGATGTCGTGGCCCTGCACCTGGAACATGGGCAAGCTTGCGTGCAGGTCTTTTTCATCCGTGCGAACCAAAGCTGGGGCAACCGGGACTTTTATCCCAAGACCGGTTCAGGGGCGGAAGAACCGGAAATCCTGGAGGCGTTCCTGACGCAATTTTACGACGACAAGGACCCGCCCCGGACGATCCTGTTGTCGCATGCCGTCGACAACGCGGACCTTGTGACCCAGGCGCTAAGCGACCGCGCGGGACGGCGTGTGGAGCTTCTGGTTCCGCAGCGCGGCGAAAAGGCGGAGCTGGTGGAAAATGCCGTCCGCAACGCCCGCGAAAGCCTGGCACGACGGATGGCAGAGACATCGACCCAGAACCGCCTGCTGCACGGATTGGCCGAGGCGTTCGATCTGGAAGGCCCGCCACGGCGGATCGAGGTCTATGACAACAGCCACATCCAGGGCACCAACGCCGTTGGTGGCATGATCGTCGCCGGACCCGAAGGTCTGGAAAAGGGCCAATACCGCAAGTTCAACATCAAAACTGCCGCTGGCGCCAATTCTGACGATTTCGGCATGATGAAAGAGGTGCTGACCCGCCGCTTTGAACGCCTGATCAAGGAAGACCCAGGGCGCACGTCGGGCACCTGGCCCGACCTTTTGCTGATCGACGGGGGCGCGGGCCAAGTGTCGGCGGTTGCGGAAATCATGGCTGAACTTGGCGTCGACGATGTCCCGTTTGTCGGGATTGCCAAAGGCATCGACCGTGACGCGGGCAAGGAAGAATTCTATCGCCCGGGCGAACCACCCTTCGCCCTGCAGCGCAACGATCCGGTCCTATATTTTGTCCAGCGCCTGCGCGACGAGGCGCATCGGTGGGCCATCGGCGCGCATCGGGCCAAACGGGCCAAAGCTGTCGGTGTGACCCCCTTGGATGAAATTCCCGGCATCGGGGCCGGCCGCAAGCGCGCCCTGCTGGCACATTTCGGGTCGGCCAAGGCGGTGGCACGTGCGGCCCTGCCCGACCTTCTGGCGGTCGACGGCATCTCAGAGGCGATGGCCAAGACGATCCACGACTTTTTCAATGCGCGGGGGTAGGCTCGGCGGGGGCAGGTTGCGGGCGTCGCCTTGAGCAGTCCGCGCCTTGGCGGTTCAACCGCGCTGACTGAAGTGCCTCTTTCGCCCGCCCGATCCATCCGCTAGGACTTGCACATGATCAGGACGCTTCCGAACTTTCTGACGGTTCTGCGGCTGCTTGCGGCCCCTGGCGTTGCAGTCATGTTTCTCTATTTCCACCGCCCCTGGGCAGATTGGTTCGCGCTGTCGCTTTTCGTTGGCGCGGCAATCCCCGACTGGTTCGATGGCTTCCTCGCGCGTTTGTGGAAACAGGAATCCAAGTTCGGGGCGATGCTGGACCCCATCGCCGACAAGGCAATGGTTTTGATCGCAATCATGGTGCTGACCGGATATAACGGCATGAACCCTTGGCTGATCCTGCCCGCGACGATCATCCTGTTTCGCGAGGTTTTTGTGTCTGGCCTGCGAGAGTTTCTAGGGGACAAGGCGGGGCTGCTCAAAGTCACCAATCTGTCCAAGTGGAAGACCACCGCCCAGATGGTGGCAATTGCGGTCCTGTTTTTGGGTACGGGGCTTGAATACCTGAACGGCGTCGCGATGCAGGGCATGACGCCTGAGCAATATACCGAGGCCGTGATGGCGGGGCTCGCCGACCCGATCCGCGCTTGTGGCAATCAGGATTGCGCGTCTTATGCCAACGTGGCCGGGCTGGTGCTGATCTGGATCGCGGCGATCCTGACGGCGGTGACCGGGTGGGATTATTTCAGCAAGGCGCGCCCCTTTCTGCGCGAAGACAAGTGATTACGATTCTCTACTTTGCCTGGGTCCGTGAAAGGATCGGGCTGCCGCGCGAAGAGGTCACGACGTCTGCGGCCACCGTTGCCCATCTGGTGGCCGAACTGTCGGCGCGCGAGGACCGCTATGCTGTGGCGTTTTCAGATCTGGCCGCGCTGCGGGTTGCGGTGGACCAGACCTTGACCACGTTTGATGCACCTTTGGCTGGCGCGCGCGAGGTGGCATTCTTTCCGCCGATGACGGGGGGGTAGCATGGCTGTCGTCGTTCAGCAGGCGGCGTTTGATGCGGGGCGGGTGTTGTCGGACTTTGCCGCCGGGGTGGCCGGCGCGGGGGCCGTCGTCACCTTTACCGGCGTGGTGCGGGGTGAGGGTGGGCTGTCCGGCATGGACATCGAACATTACCCCGGCATGACTGAACGGGCGATTGCGGCAATGGTCGATACGGCGACGGCACGCTGGAACCTGTCCGCTGCCCATGTGATCCACCGCTACGGGCGGCTCGCAGTGGGGGAGCCGATCATGATGGTGGCCACCGCTGCGGGGCACCGCGCTGCGGCGTTCGAGGCGGCGGAGTTTCTGATGGACTACCTGAAATCACGCGCGCCGTTCTGGAAGAAAGAAATCGGGCCCGATGGCGCATCCTGGGTCGCGGCGAAGGATGACGA
>JBKJVF010000263.1:0-8214 GCA_046589965.1 Paracoccaceae bacterium | reverse complement strand
CCCAACCCTTCATAAACATTCGATAAATTCAAGTCGGCGTGCTTCGCCGATGGCCATCGTTTAGGCTTTCCCTCACGCACGGCTGTCCTTATATGAAAAGACCCGCATCGGGCTCACACCCCGAGTCGCGGGTTTTGTGTTGCTTTGAACAAGGATCACCTTGGAATGTCGTGGCTCTCGGGCATCTTCTCATCGGATATGGCAATCGACCTTGGGACCGCCAACACGCTGGTCTACGTCAAGGGGCGCGGCATCGTTCTGAACGAACCTTCAGTCGTGGCCTACCACGTCAAGGACGGCAAGAAGCAGGTTCTGGCCGTGGGCGAGGATGCCAAGCTGATGCTCGGTCGCACGCCCGGCAGCATCGAGGCGATCCGGCCCATGCGGGACGGCGTCATCGCGGATTTCGACACCGCCGAAGAGATGATCAAGTACTTCATCCGCAAGGTCCACAAGCGCACGACATTCTCCAAGCCCAAGATCATCGTCTGCGTGCCTTATGGTGCGACGCCGGTGGAAAAGCGGGCGATCCGCCAGTCGGTTCTGTCGGCGGGCGCTCGGCGCGCCGGGCTGATTGCGGAGCCGATTGCTGCCGCCATCGGGGCGGGCATGCCGATCACCGATCCGACCGGCAACATGGTCGTCGATATCGGCGGCGGTACGACCGAGGTTGCGGTGCTGTCATTGGGCGACATCGTCTATGCGCGGTCGGTGCGCGTGGGCGGCGACCGGATGGACGAGGCGATCATCAGCTATCTGCGCCGCCACCAGAACCTGTTGATCGGCGAGTCCACCGCCGAACGGATCAAGACATCCATCGGCACGGCGCGGATGCCCGATGACGGGCGCGGGTCTTCCATGACGATCCGGGGGCGTGACCTTCTGAACGGTGTGCCCAAGGAAACCGAGATCAACCAGGCCCAAGTCGCCGAAGCGTTGGCCGAACCCGTGCAGCAGATTTGCGACGCGGTGATGCAGGCGCTGGAGGCCACGCCGCCCGACCTTGCCGCCGACATCGTTGACCGGGGTGTCATGCTGACGGGCGGTGGGGCGTTGCTGGGCGATCTGGACCTGTCGTTGCGCGAACAAACCGGGCTTTCCATCAGCGTGGCGAACGAGTCACTCAATTGTGTGGCGCTCGGGACAGGCAAGGCACTGGAATACGAAAAGCAACTGCGGCATGTGATCGACTACGACAGCTAGATTGTGCGCCTTGGCCCGGCGATATGGGCCAAGGATCACGGTACGATGCGTCAAACGATGATCTATGCTAACTGTGCATGACCCGAGCGAGACTGGCTTGCCCGGGCGCCGCGTCCCAAATGCGAGGCTTTGGTGGCCAAGACACGCACCGGACCCGAAGACTATGCTAGACCGCTGCGGCGGTTTCTGGTCGGGCTTCTGCTGCTGTTCCTGGTGGGTCTGTTCTTGCTGTGGCGGATTGACAGCCCACGCGTCGAAAGGTTCCGCACAGCATTGGTCGATGCCGTGGTTCCCAACATGGATTGGGCGCTGCTGCCGGTCGCGAAGGGTGCCGCGATGATCGACGACTACCAGTCCTATACCCGCATTTATGAGCAGAACCAGGAACTGAAGCGAGAGCTGCAGCAGATGAAGGCCTGGAAAGAGGCCGCACTTCAGCTGGAGCAAAAGAACGCGCGCCTGCTGGATTTGAACCAAGTGCGGCTGGATCCGCGACTGACGCATGTGACCGGCGTGGTCATGGCCGATAGCGGCAGCCCGTTCCGCCAGTCGGTCTTGCTGAATGTGGGTGCCCGCGACGGCATCCGCGATGGGTGGGCCACGATGGACGGCATCGGTCTTGTCGGTCGAGTCTCGGGCGTGGGTGAGCGCACGTCACGCGTGATCTTGATCACCGACAGCAACAGCCGCATTCCCGTGACCGTGCAGCCTTCGGGGCAAAAGGCGTTGCTGGCAGGGGACAATTCGTCCTTGCCGCCGCTGGAGTTTCTGGAAGACAGCGATCTGGTGCAGCCTGGTGACCGGGTGGTGACCTCGGGCGATGGCGGTGTGCTGCCGCCGGGCCTTTTGGTGGGTCAAGTGGCGCTGGGAACCGACCGGCGGTTCCGGGTGGTGTTGTCGGCCGATTATGCGCGGCTTGAATTCCTGCGGGTTTTGCGCAGCCACAATCTTGAACCGATCACCGATCCGGGCCGGTTGGTGGCCCCTCCACTGATGCCACTCCCAGTCGACCCGGTAGTGGACGCCGAAACCAGCGCCGCGGGCGATCCGCTGCCCTTGCCTGACGGGGTCAGCCCGGCGGTCGAGGCCGCCCCTGACCAGACGCTTGAAGGGGGCGATGCGGATGGTTGACGGCATTCGCGACCGTGCCTGGATCTACCGGCTGATCTATGTCGGTCTGGCGCTGGTCATCATTTTTCTGCAGCTGGTGCCCCTGCGCAACGTGCCCGGGCGCCTGCCGGGGCCTGATCTGTTGCTGACGCTGACCCTGGCATGGGTCATGCGGCGGCCCGACTATCTGCCTGCCGGGCTGGTGGGCATGGTGATCCTGACGCAGGATCTGATCCTGATGCGCCCGCCGGGCCTTTGGGCGGCGCTGATGGTGCTGGCGTGCGAATTCCTGCGCTCCCGCGCCGCCTTGACGCGTGAACTGACGTTTGTGATGGAATGGCTGGTGGTATCGGCGGTGATGTTGGGCATGCTCTTGATCTATCAGCTGGTCTGCGCCGTGGCGTTCGTGCCTCAGCCTGCCTTCGGGCTGGCGCTGGTGCAGGTGCTGTGGTCAGCATTGATCTTTCCGGTCGTGGTCTTTGCATCGCGCGCAGGCCTTGGCCTTTACAAACCCGCCATGGGCGAAGTTGATGACCGGGGGAGGCGACTATGAGACGCACTGCCCGCGACAGCGAAGAGAGTTCACGCGGCATTTCGCGCCGCGCCTTGCTGATGAGCGGGGCGATGACCGCCATGGTCGCGGCCCTTGGCACGCGGCTGCGCTATCTGCAGGTCGAACAATCCGATGAATTCAAACTGCTTGCCGAGGAAAACCGGATCAACATCCGTCTGGTGCCGCCCCGTCGCGGGCTGATCCAAGACCGCAATGGCCGCACGCTGGCCGGAAATGAACAGAACTACCGCGTCGTCATCACGCGCGAGGATGCGGGCGATGTCGAAACCATCCTGGCCCGGCTATCACGGCTGATCCCAATGAAGCCAGAGGATCTGGAACGCACACGTACCGACCTGGAGCGGAATTCGGCCTTTGTCCCGGTAACAGTGGCCGACCGGCTAAGCTGGGACGACTTTTCCAAAGTTGCACTGAACGGCCCGGCCCTGCCCGGTGTGACCCCCGAGGTCGGGCTGTCGCGCGTCTATCCTCTGGTCGAGGACTTTGCGCATATCGTGGGCTATGTCGGTCCGGTCAGTGAAAAAGATATAGAAAACCTGCCAAACCCCGACCCTGTGCTGCAGATCCCGAAATTTCAGATCGGCAAGATCGGTGTCGAACGCTGGCTGGAAGACGATTTGCGCGGATCGGCTGGAAACAAGCGGGTCGAGGTCAATTCGGTGGGCCGCCTCATGCGCGAGATCGGGCGCGTCGAGGGGGTGCCGGGGTCCGATATCCGACTGACCATCGATGCCGACATCCAGAACTTTGTGCAGGCACGGCTGGGCGAGGAAAGTGCGGCGGCTGTGGTGATGGACGTCACCAACGGCGATCTGATTGCCATTGCCTCCTCGCCATCCTTTGACCCCAACCTTTTTGTACGCGGGATCAGCCATGGAGACTATGACGGGCTGATGTCCAACGACCACCGCCCGCTGGCCAACAAAACGGTGCAAGGCGTCTATCCGCCCGGCTCGACATTCAAGATGGTGACAGCGTTGGCCGCACTGGATGCCGGGGTCATCGACATCAATACGACCACGCGCTGTCCGGGATACCTGGAATTTGGCGGCCGGCGGTTTCACTGCTGGAAACGCGCGGGCCACGGCACGGTCGATCTGGCGCGGTCACTGGCTGAAAGCTGCGACGTCTATTACTACGACATCGCGCAAAAGGTCGGCATCGACAAGATCGCCGAAATGGGCAAGCGGCTGGGTCTGGGCATCCGGCATGACCTGCCGATGTCGGCCATTTCCGAAGGCAACATGCCCAACAAAGCGTGGAAGCAGGAACGCCACAAAGCCGAATGGCGGATTGGCGATACCATCAACGCGGCCATCGGACAGGGCTATGTGCTGGCCAGCCCGTTGCAACTGGCGGTGATGACAGCGCGCATCGCGACAGGACGCGCGGTCGTGCCGCGGCTGGTGCGGATGATTGACGGGCAGGAAACGCCCGTCGCCGATGTCCCGGCCCTAGGTGTGGATACCGCCGCGCTGGGCCAGATCCGCGAGGGGATGGGCAATGTGATGAACAGCAAGAAGGGGACGGCCTATTCCAGCCGGATCACCGATGCGACAAAGACATTTGCCGGAAAAACCGGGACGAGCCAGGTGCGCAACATCAGCACGGCAGAACGTGCGAACGGTGTCATTTCCAACGACGATCTGCCTTGGGAGCGTCGCGACCATGCACTGTTCGTGGGCTTTGCGCCGGTCGATGCGCCCCGTTATGCGGTGTCGGTGGTGGTCGAACATGGCGGCGGCGGGTCGGCGGCAGCAGCCCCCATCGCGCGCGACATCATCTTGCGCGCGATGAGCGACGGACTGCCCTCGCTCGATGCCTATCCTGACAGCCAGCGCGGACGCATCGAGACGATGCTGAACGAATTGAACCTGCGGTCGGTGGAGGCAGACAGCCCCATGCCGACCCGGACGTAAGGCGCACGCGATGAGCTTTCTGGAATATCGCGTCAAAACCGTGCCGACGGGCCTGCGCAAGGTTCTTTACGTCAATTGGCCGGTTGTCCTTTTGATGACGGCGGTCGCGACGGTCGGGTTCCTGATGCTGTATTCCGTCGCCGGCGGGCGGTTCGACCTGTGGGCGGAACGGCAGATGCGGGTCTTTGGGCTTGGCCTTGTCTTGATGTTCGTGGTGGCGTTCGTGCCGATCTGGTTCTGGCGCAACGTGTCGGGCGTCGCATACCTCGCCTCCATTGTCATGCTGATCGGGGTCGAACTTTTCGGCGAGACACGGGGCGGCGCGCAGCGATGGATTGACATCGGATTTATCCAGTTCCAGCCGTCGGAGATGATGAAGTTCACGCTCGTGATGATGCTGGCCAGTTACTACGACTGGCTCGACATGAAAAAGATGTCGCGTCCGACATGGGTGCTGGTGCCGGTGGTCCTGATCATCGCGCCGACGTTTCTGGTGCTGATGCAGCCCAACCTTGGGACCTCGCTGATGTTGGTGATGGGCGGGGCATCGGTCATGTTCGCCGCCGGCGTCAGCCTATGGTACTTTGCCGCTGTCGTCCTGCTCGGGGTGGGCGGGGTCGCTGCGGTCATTCTGTCTAGGGGCACCCCATGGCAGTTGCTGCATGACTACCAGTACACCCGGATTGACACGTTCCTGAACCCGGCAGCCGATCCTTTGGGGGCGGGATACAACATCATCCAGGCCAAGATTGCGCTTGGGTCGGGTGGCTGGTCAGGCAAAGGCTATATGCAAGGCACGCAAAGCCGTCTGAACTTTCTACCTGAAAAGCACACCGACTTCATCTTTACCACCGTCGCCGAAGAGTTCGGGTTCATCGGGGCGTTTTCGCTGTTGGCGCTCTATGGCGCGATCCTGGCGTTTCTTGTGGCGGCAGCGTTGCAGAACAAGGACCGGTTTTCGGCCCTCCTGATCCTGGGGGTGGCGGCGAACCTGTTCTTTTACATTGCGGTCAACCTGTCGATGGTCATGGGCATGGCACCGGTGGTGGGCGTGCCCTTACCGCTGCTCAGCTATGGCGGGTCGGCGATGCTGGTCTTGATGGTGGGCTTTGGGCTGGTGCAAAGTGCCCATATCCACAGGCCAAGGTGATGGGGCGGCACAGCCGGTTCTACATCGCGTTCGGGGCGGGCCTTTTGGCCGCGCTGGCCGCACGTCTGGCGGGGCAGACGACAGGTTTGCAGATGCTGGTGGCGGTTGACCTTTTCTACGTCATTTATCTGGGTCTGATGCTGCCCCTGACCCGCGTCACGCCGCAGGACCTGCGCCAACGCGCCGCCGCCGATGACGAAGGCGTGCGGCTGATCGTTTTGCTGGCGATCCTGGCGGTGGGCACGGGTCTGACAGCCGTGCTGTCGATGATCATGCGAGATGTCCCCGGATCAAGGCTGGAGATCACGCTGGCCCTGGCGTCGGTGCCGCTGGGTTGGGCGATGATCCACACACTGGCCGCCTTTCACTATGCGCATCTGTTTTATGGACGCGGCGCTGGCGACACGGATCGCGGCGGGTTTGCGTTTCCCGGCGGCGGCGACCCCGGTATCTGGGACTTTCTCTATCTCGGGTTTGGCATCGGCATGACGGCGCAGGTCGCGGACATTTCAGTGACAAGCAGCGAGGTGCGAAAGGCCGTTTTGTTGCATTGCCTGGTGGCGTTCTTTCTCAATACCGTCATTCTGGCGCTGGCGGTCAACACCGCCGTCAGCATATCAAGCTGAAACCGCCCGATCGGAGCGCAGGTATGCCAAACGTCTATTTCGCTGCCCCCGCCCTCTGGGATGAATACCGCGACGCATTGCCCGCCGCGCTGGCCGAAGCGGGGCTGGCGGTCAAACTGGTGGCCGAGGCGCCGGACCCCGCAGCGATCGACTACATCGTCTATGCGCCTTCGGCCCCGCTGCAGGATTTCACCCCCTTCACACAGACCAAAGCGGTGCTGAGTCTATGGGCAGGGGTGGAGCGGATCGTGGGCAATGCCACGCTGACGCAGCCCCTGTGCCGCATGGTGGATCCCTATCTGACCGAAGGGATGGTGGAATGGGTGGTGGGTCACACCTTGCGACATCATCTGGGCATGGACCGCCATATCGTCAATCCGGGGCATGTCTGGGACCCGACCTGCCCGCCGCTGGCCCGTGACAGGCAAGTCACCGTGATGGGTTTGGGCGCACTTGGGACCGCTGCGGCAGGGGCGCTGGCGGCGCTGAACTTTCCCGTCACGGGGTGGAGCCGGACACCAAAGCAAGTGCCCGGCGTGCGCTGCCTGCATGGTGAGGCCGGGCTGAAGGACGCGCTGTCCGGGGCGCAAGTCGTTGTCCTGTTGATGCCAAAGACGCCGGAGACTGAAAACATCGTCAGCACGCGCATGCTGGCGATGCTGCCTCGCGGCGCGGTGATCCTGAACCCCGGTCGCGGGGCGCTGATCGACGATGCCGCATTGCTGGCGGCACTGGACAGCGGGCAGGTCGGCCATGCAACATTGGACGTGTTCAGGGTGGAACCCCTGCCTCTTGATCACCCCTATTGGTCCCATCCGCAAGTGACCGTCACGCCCCACATCGCCGCCGACACTCGGGCCAGTTCTGCAGCCCGGGTCATCGCTGAAAACATCCGGCGGGGCGAGGTCGGGTTGCCGTTCCTGCACCTCGTGGACCGGACGCGCGGCTATTAGAGTCCGTCTGACGCAGGCAAAAGCGTCAGGCAGACTCTCTTTTGTTTGTAATCCGCCTGTCTTGCGACAAAACCGAACGCACCTTTGTCGAACAGGCTACTAGGCCGCCGTAAACCCGTTATCGACAAAGAGGTGCGTGCCGTTGACAAAGCTCGCCTCGTCGCTGGCAAGGAACAGGGCGGCCTGCGCGACCTCTTCTGCCCGTCCGATGCGCCCCTGGGCCGCAGCAATTGCCGCTTCGGACACATCCACACCAAGGGCCTGCAGATCGCGCACTTCGCGCAGGCCATGGGGTGTTTCGATGAAGCCGGGGCAGACCGCGTTGCAACGGATGCCCCGATCACGAAATTCCACCGCGATGGCCCGGGCGAACATGTGGCAGGCCCCCTTGGTGGTGTCGTAAAGCACCTCCATCGGGGTGCCGGCGACGGCGCTGATCGACGAGGTGCAGACCACGGACCCGCCCCCGGCGGCGATCATCTGCGGCAAGACCGCCTTGGTCATCAAAAACATCGACCGGACGTTGATCGCGTGTAGGCGGTCCCATTCCTCTTCGGTCGTCTCAAGAAAAGGTTTGATGACGATGGTGCCCGCGTGGTTGAAAAGGACGGTGATCGGCCCGTATTCGGCCTGGACCGCATCAACCGCCGCTGTGACCTGGGCGCTGTCGGACACATCC
>JBKJVF010000013.1:0-2643 GCA_046589965.1 Paracoccaceae bacterium | reverse complement strand
GCCCTGGGTGTGTTTCCCGTCGGTGCCGCCTTCTTCACCTGGGATATCGGGATGAAAAAGGGCGACATCCAAATATTGGGGGTCGCATCCTACGCGGCCCCCCTGTTGTCGACGCTGGTGCTTGTCGCGGTTGGAATAACACCGGCGTCAGCCACGATCCTCGTCGCGGCCATCTTGATCATGTCCGGGGCGGCACTGGCAGCGCGGCAAAGCGCCCGGCAGGCCCAGTCAGGCTTCTGATAGGCGGCTTATCTGTTCTTTCAGCCGCAACTTTTGCTTCTTCATCTCGGCGATCTTGAGGTCATCGGTTGCGGGGCTACGTTGGGCCTGCTCGACAATCTCGGACAGGTTTTCATGCTTGCGGCGCAGTTCCTGAAGATGCGAAGCGACAGTCATTGAAGTCCTCCTGCAATGGGTAATGCAACCACAAGTGGACCACAGTCCTGCGCGCTTGTCACCAACACTTCGCGCCCCATCCCCATCCAGTTCACAGCATTTGCGTCAAGCTGGTCCAAATGCTGAAAGAATGTCCTTTCCGTCGCGCAAGACGGCATTTGCCGCAGCGGTATAACTTTCGCGGTCGCCGTCATGCTTGTCACCGGCATGGATCACGAAAGGTGCGAGTAACCTGAAAGCCCCCCGTCCCCCCTTGCGCGCGTGCAGCAGGATGCGCCCGGCAGGACGACCGGCGCGCGGGGTCAAGGGCAGGACAGCCGCACTGCCCAGTCGCGGCGCCAACGCCGACAGCACATCCGGCAGGCTGTCGGCACCAAAAATCATGGTCAGCCAGCCCCCGGGTCGCAAACGGGATGCTGCAGCCGCGACCCAATTGGCCAAAGGCAATTCGGCGCGCAGGGCCGCATCGCGACCGGGTTGCGGTGACGCGGTCCCACCACGTGGGTAATAGGGCGGATTGGCGATCACGTGGTCGAATGACCGCCGCAAGACCGCCGGCATCTGGGTCAGATCGCCCTCCACCACCTCAATCTCCGTGTCGTTGCGCAAGGCGTTTTCCCGCGCGAGCGCGGCATAAGCGGGTTGCAACTCCAATCCCGTCAGCCGCAAGCCGGGCACCCTCCACCCCAGACAAAGTGACGCAGCCCCCGCCCCGCAACCAAGATCAAGGACGGTTTCGCCCGACACCGCAGGGCAGGCCGCCGCCAGAAGAACGGGATCGGTTGCCGCGCGATATCCAGCCTTGGGCTGCCATAACTGCAAGCGGCCGCACAAAAAGGCGTCATCGCTCAGATGGTCGCGCCCAAACATCGTGGTCACTGGCCCAGTGGGATGTCGTTGTCGATCATCACCTGCCGCGCCATGAAATGATCCTGGTCGCGTACCATCAGGCGGCGCGGAAACACGCCGATACCGCCCTCCAGGATGCTCATGTGGACGTCCAAAGGAAAGGTCGCTATACCCTCGCCGTCAAGCAGGGCTGTGGCAAAGGCGATGATAGTCGGGTCGGTTGTGCGCAAAAGCTCTTTCATCGGATCGAGTTAGCGCGGCAGCTGCGCAGTTGTCGAGTGCCGCCGCAGGATGCAGGGCTTTAACCAAGGGGATCAAGGGTTGGACGTCGCGACAGACAAGCCGCAAGACAGGCTCGCGGAATGGCTGGCCGAGGATATGGCGGCAGTGAACCGGTTGATCCGCGACCGGATGGCGTCTGAAAACGCCCCCCGCATTCCCGAGGTGACGGCGCACCTGATCGACGCGGGCGGCAAGCGTCTGCGCCCGCTGTTGACCCTGGCTGCGGCGCGAATGCTTGGATATGGCGGCCCGTTCCACATCCATCTGGCGGCAACGGTGGAATTCATCCACACCGCGACTCTGCTGCATGACGATGTGGTCGACGAAAGCCAGCGCAGGCGGGGGCGTCCAACGGCCAACCTTTTGTGGGACAACAAATCGAGCGTGTTGGTCGGAGATTACCTCTTTGCCCGCAGCTTTCAGCTGATGGTCGAAACCGGGTCGCTGCGCGTGTTGGATATCCTGTCCAATGCCTCGGCCACGATTGCCGAAGGCGAAGTGCTGCAGCTGACGGCAGCGCGCGATCTTGGCACCGACGAGTCGGTCTACCTGCGGATTATTCGGGGCAAGACGGCCGCACTTTTTGCTGCTGCAACCGAAGTGGGCGGTGTCATCGCAGATGCGTCCGATAGCCAGATTGCCCATCTCGCCACCTTTGGCGACGCCTTGGGGATCGCGTTTCAGATTGCCGATGACCTTCTGGATTACGGTGACGACGACAATTCCATCGGCAAGAACACCGGCGATGACTTTCGCGAAGGCAAGCTGACGCTTCCGGTCATAAAGGCAGTGGCCAAGGCGACGGCGGAGGAGCGCGCCTTTTGGGTGCGCGTCATCGCAAAAGGCGATCAACGCGACGGTGATCTGGCGCAGGCGCGCAAGCTGATGCAGCGACACGGTGCCTTGGATGCCGCGCGCGCGGACGCGAAGGCCTGGGCCGCCACGGCACGCAAGGCACTGGCAAACCTGCCAGATCACCCGCTGTGCCAGATGCTGGACGACCTGACACTTTACGTGGTGTCGCGGATCAGCTGATCCGGTTTTCCGGCGCGCCAAGCAACGGGCCCGCCGCCGTCCACCAGGTCGGACGTGCCTGTCCGATCGCCTTGGCAGCAT
>JBKJVF010000077.1:0-4338 GCA_046589965.1 Paracoccaceae bacterium | reverse complement strand
CCAACCTTCCCAACGGCGTCCTAGCCGCTGAACAGGAAATGCAGCACATCCCCGTCCTTGACCTCATAGGTCTTGCCCTCGACCCGGAACTTGCCCGCCTCTTTGGCTCCCGTCTCGCCGTTTCCGGCGATGTAGTCGTCATAGGCGATGGTTTCGGACCGGATGAATCCCTTTTCGAAATCGCCGTGGATCACCCCCGCCGCCTGTGGCGCCAGCGTTCCCGCCTGGATCGTCCAGGCGCGGGCCTCTTTGGGGCCGACGGTGAAATAGGTCTGCAGGCCCAAAAGCGCGTAGCCCGCCTTGATCAGCCGGTCGAGACCGGCCTCGTGCAGGCCCATTTCTTCCAGAAACATCGCGGCCTCATCCTCGGCCAGCTGGGAAATCTCTTCCTCGATCCGGGCAGAGATCACCACCGAAGCCGCCCCCTGCCCCGCCGCCATCTTGGCCACGCGTTCGGCCTGGCTGTTGCCCGACGCGGCGGAGGATTCCTCCACGTTGCAGACGTAAAGCACGGGTTTTGATGTCAAAAGCTGCAGCAACCGCCAGACGCGCTGATCATCTTCTGCGACCTTGACGGTCCTTGCGGGCTGGCCATTTTCCAGTGCTTTCAAAGCGGCGCGCAACAACCGGTCCTGATCCGCGGCCTCTTTGTCCGCCCCGCCCCGCAGTTTTCGCGCGAGGTTGGCGAGCCGTTTCTCGACGCTTTCGAGATCCGCCAACATCAATTCCGTCTCGATGGTCTCGGCATCCGCGACCGGGTCGATCCGTCCTTCGACATGGGTGATGTCGCCATCCTCGAAACATCGAAGGACATGCGCGATGGCGTCACATTCGCGAATGTTTGCAAGGAATTGATTGCCCAGCCCCTCGCCCTTGGACGCCCCCCGGACCAGACCCGCGATGTCGACAAAGGTCATCCGCGTGGGAATGATCTGCTTTGATCCTGCGATCACCGCCAGCTTGTCCAGCCGTGCATCCGGCACCGCGACCTCGCCCACGTTCGGCTCGATGGTGCAAAAGGGAAAGTTGGCCGCCTGCGCCGCTGCCGTCCGGGTCAGCGCATTGAAAAGCGTGGATTTGCCTACATTCGGCAGCCCCACGATGCCCATTTTGAAACCCATCGGATCCTCCGCTTGCGACCGCCCGCTTTTAGTCGCGGGCGCGCCGGGGTTCAAGCTATGACCGCAGTGCCCTGACGTTTGACCCTGCAACCCCATCACCACGGTGTCCATGCCCCATTGATTTTCCGCCCGCCCCCGTGCACACCCCGACAGCATCTTTCGGGGGACGGCCATGACACGCATCGACGACACCTTTGCCCGCCTTCGTGCCTCGGGAAAAAAGGCCTTTGTAAGCTACATCATGGCAGGCGATCCGGACGTCGCGACTTCGCTTGCGGTGATGAAGGGCCTGCCCGGCGCAGGTGTGGATATCATCGAGCTCGGTCTGCCCTTTACCGATCCGATGGCGGACGGATCGACGATCCAGGCTGCAGGCCAGCGCGCGCTGGAAGGCGGCATGACGGTCGATGCCACGCTTCAGATGGTGCGCGACTTTCGGGCCGGGGATAAGACCACGCCCATTGTGCTCATGGGTTATTACAATCCGATCTATGCGCGCGGCGTTGATCGGTTCCTCGCCGAGGCCACGTCCGCAGGGATTGACGGCCTGATCGTCGTCGACCTCCCGCCAGAAGAGGACGCAGAATTGTGCCTGCCGGCCCAAGCGGCGGGCCTGAATTTCATCCGTCTTGCCACTCCCACAACGGATGCCAAAAGGCTGCCAAAAGTTCTGCAGAACACGTCGGGCTTTGTCTATTACGTCTCCGTCACCGGGATCACAGGCGCGGCCGCAGCGGTCGCGACCGACGTCGGCCCCGAAGTGGCACGCATCAAGGCAAGCACGGACCTGCCTGTCATCGTGGGCTTTGGCATCAACACACCCGAGGCGGCAAAAAGCATTGCATCCGTGGCAGATGGTTGCGTCGTGGGGTCGGCCATCGTCAAGGAAATCGGTTCGGGCAGGCCGGTGGCAGAGGTGCTGGCCTTTGTGGCAGGCCTGGCCGCAGGGGCCCATTCGGCCTGACCCCCGTTCGGATGGCGCGCATTTGACCTGGCTGTCAACGCCGCCATCCGGCCGACGGACTTACATCGCGGCAATCGCCTCTGCCACTGTCGCTTTCATCGGTGTCGTCGGGCGGCCAATCAGCCGCGACAATTCCCGACTGTCATCCAAGAGCCAACCTTGCGCGCCTTTGGCATCAGAATCCGCCAACGCCTTGCACAGCGCTTCGGGCAGACCAAAGCTTTGCAGGATGCCCGCATAGACATCTTGTGGCAGCGAATTGTAAGGGATCGACTTGCCGGTCAGCCGTGACACTTCGGCGGCCATATCCGCCATGGTGTAGCTCGTATCTCCGGCAAGTTCGTAGATGCGCCCCGCATGATCGGCGCTGCTTGCCACAACCGCGATCGCCTCGGCATAGTCCTTGCGCGCGGCCGTACTGATGCGACCATCTGCAAACGCACCGATCATGACCCCCGCCCCGACGGCCCCCGCGAGCGATCCTGTGTAGTTCTCGGTATACCAGCCGTTGCGCAGGATCGTGGTGGGCAATCCCGAACCCGCAAGTGCCGCCTCGGTCGCTATGTGATCTTGCGCCAGCAACAAAGGCGAGGCCGCACCCTTCAGGATCGAGGTGTAGACGATCCTGCCGACCCCTGCGGCGCGGGCGGCGTCGATGACATTGCGATGCTGGCCTGCGCGATCATTGAAATCGTTTGAGGAAATCAGGACCAGCACATCAACGCCGTTCAGGGCCGATGTCAGCGTTGCGGGTCTGGTGTAATCCGCTTGCCGGACCTCCACTCCAAGGTCACCGGCCTTTGCCGGATCGCGCACCAGCGCAACGATCTGCGCATCGGGGACACGTGATTTTAGTGCGGCGATGGCAAGACGCCCAAGTTGGCCCGTGGCACCGGTGATGGCAATTGTCATGGCACTCTCCTTTTTTGCGATGTGACGTGACAAAATCATCTTTACTTACGAAACGTAAGTACCTACGTTTTTGTTAGTATGAAGAAGGCACCCGACATGACCCCGAAAGATCAAGCCAACGCGCTGATGCAGCAGTTCGAACGTGGCAACGTGCTTGTAGCGGATTGTCCATCACGACAGATCCTGCAGCATGTCACCAGTCGGTGGGGTGGACTTGTGATGATTACGCTGTTGACCGGGACGCACCGGTTCAGCGTTTTGCGCCGCCGGATCGGTGGTGTCAGCGAGCGGATGCTGGCGCAAAGCTTGCAACAGCTTGAGTCAGACGGCTTTGTGAGGCGCGTTTCCTATGACGTGGTCCCGCCGCATGTTGAGTACAGCCTGACCCCGATGGGAACCGAAGTGGCCGAACGTGTCGTGACCTTGGCAAGCTGGATTGAAGAGCATCTGCCCGCCATCATGGGACATCGTACAGAACGTGCCGTTGCGGCAGAGTGATCAGTCTGTCGGCGCAGGTTCTGTCGGTGCGCCAAAGCGGGCCAACATGCGGTCCCTGATCTGGTCACGCGCCTGACGAAAGGCGGCAAGCTTTGCGTCGCGCCCCTCTCCCAGGCCCGTAGGGTCCAGGATTGGCCAGTATTCGATATCCAGATGGTGAAACCGCGTCAGTTCCAATGCCATGCGTTGGCTGGCAGGCGACAGCGCCACGATCAGGTCGAATTGCGACAGGTCGTCGCCCCATTCCTGCATTTCTTCGAAACTGCGCGACCGGTGGCGTGACAGCTCGATCCCCAGTTCGTTGCACACGGCGATGGAAAAGCCGTCGATCTCCATGTCGTTCTTGACGCCTGCCGACTGCACATAGGCGCGTTGGCCGTACATCTTTTTCATCAGGCCCTCAGCCATCGGGGACCGTACAGCATTGTGATCGCAGCAGAAAAGGACCGATTGGGGGAACTCTGCCAAAATCAGCCCCAGTGCAGGACGCAGATCAGGGTGAACAGGCGCCGGGCCGTGTCGATATCGACCTCTGCCTTGCCCTCCAACCGTTCCTGAAGCACGCGCGCGCCCTCGTTGTGAATGCCGCGCCGCGCCATGTCGATCGCCTCGATCTGGCTTGGCGGCAGGCGTTTGACGGCCTCGAAATAGCTTTCGCAGATCTGAAAGTAGTCTTTTACCACCTGCCGGAACGGCCCCAGGGACAGATGAAATGCGGTGACCGGTGCCTCGCCTTCAGTCGCGATGTCAAACACCAGCCGGCCTTCGCGGATCGCCAAACCAAGGCGGTAGGGGCCATGCGGCGCGGCGCGGCCTTCGCGTACTGGCAAGGCAAAACTGTTG
>JBKJVF010000123.1:0-8100 GCA_046589965.1 Paracoccaceae bacterium | reverse complement strand
CTGGCCGGTCTGGGCACCCTGCTGATCTGGCAGGGCAATGCCATTCCCGACAAGGGTGGCTATGCGGGCGTGGGCTCGGGCGATGCGCCGCGCTTTGTTGGCATCTGCCTGTTGCTGCTGGCAGTGGGCCATGTCTGGAAAGGCCTGCGTCACGGCCCGACGACCATTCCCCGGCAAGAGCTTTCGCCTGTGTTGTTCATCATCGCCGGTCTGGCTTTGCAGCTGGCCCTGTTGCACCCTTTGGGTTTTTCCATCGCCTCGGGGCTGCTGTTCGCCTGCACCGCTGCCGCCTTTGGCAAGCGCAAC
Organism: Paracoccaceae bacterium; assembly: GCA_046589965.1. Lineage (GTDB taxonomy): Bacteria > Pseudomonadota > Alphaproteobacteria > Rhodobacterales > Rhodobacteraceae > JAJNPS01. The sequence continues at coordinate 7,794 of JBKJVF010000123.1, read as the reverse complement.
TTTGCCGTCACCCTGCCCATTGGCACAGCCTTTGCGTTGGTGGTTTACGGGGTTTTCGACCAGCTTCTGAAGCTGAACCTTCCAGCGGGTTTTCCGGAAAACCTGATCTTCGGGGGCTGACATGACCACCTTCGATTTCCTGCTGCAGGGTTTTGCCACCGCACTTGACCCAATGATCCTGCTTTACGCCCTGATCGGCGTCACCCTTGGCACTGCCGTGGGCGTTCTGCCCGGAATTGGCCCGGCACTGACCGTGGCCTTGTTGCTGCCGGTCACTTACGGACTTGACCCTGCGGGGTCGCTTATCATGTTTGCGGGGATCTATTACGGCGGGATGTATGGCGGCTCGACCACGTCGATCTTGTTGAACACGCCGGGCGAAAGTGCGTCTATTGTCACAGCGCTGGAGGGCAACAAGATGGCCCGCGCCGGCCGGGGTGGGCCTGCATTGGCCACTGCCGCCATCGGGTCTTTCGTGGCCGGGCTTTTGGCGACGCTGGCCTTGGCGTTTCTGGCCCCCCATATCGTGAAGCTGGCGCTGGTGTTCGGCCCGCGCGAATACTTCGCGCTGATGCTGCTGGCCTTTGTCACCGTATCCGCTGCCTTCGGCGAAAGCACGATGAAGGGGCTGACCTCGCTTTTCGTCGGCCTTGCCTTGGCCATTGTCGGGATTGACGGGCTGACTGGTCAGGCGCGCCTGTCCTTTGGCGTGCCGCAACTGTTGGACGGGATCGAGGTGACGACCCTTGCTGTTGCCATGTTTGCCGTAGGTGAGGCGCTGTTCGTGGCCGCTCAGGGGGCCGCGGTGCAGGAAAAGGTCTATGCCATCAAGGGGTCCGTTGCCATGACGCGCGAAGACTGGCGCAGGTCATGGAAACCATGGCTGCGCGGCACGGCCATTGGCTTTCCCATCGGGGCAATGCCGGCAGGCGGCGCAGATATCGCCAGTTTTCTGTCCTATGGCACGGAAAAGCGCTTTGCCAAATACCCCGAGGAATTCGGCCATGGCGCGATCGAAGGCGTCGCCGGCCCCGAGGCTGCCAACAATGCCGCCGCTGCAGGCACCCTGGTGCCCCTGTTGACGCTGGGCCTGCCGACCACCGCCACGGCCGCGATCATGCTGGCGGGGTTCCAGCAGTTTGGCCTGCAACCGGGACCGTTGCTTTTTGCCACGTCCCCGCAGCTGGTCTGGGGCCTGATTGCCAGCCTGCTGATTGCCAATGTCATGTTGCTGGTGCTGAACCTGCCCTTGATCCGACTTTGGGTGAAACTGCTGACCATTCCGCGCCCATGGCTTTACGCCGGGATCCTTCTGTTTGCGACGCTGGGCACCATTGGCCTGAACCCGTCGCCGGTCGAACTGTCGATGCTGATGATCTTCGGGGTCATGGGTTACATGATGCGACTTTACGGATACCCGATTGCACCTGTTGTCGTTGGCCTGATCCTTGGCCCGATGGCCGAACAACAGTTGCGCCGGGCCTTGGCGATTGCGCAGGGTGACTGGTCGACACTGGTCAGCACACCACTGGCGGCAGGTCTTTTTGGTGTGGCCTTTCTGGCGCTTGTGGTTCCGGCTTTCCTGCGGTGGCGCGGAAAAGGCGCGGTCCTTGCGCAAATCGCAAGTGACGAAGACTGATCGCTTGGGTGCGGCCCAAGAACGCGGCGACCGACCGCCTGCCGCCCGGTTGTTTGCGACAGATCGGCCCGTGCTGCGCCTGACATTGCGTTGGCACAACGACGCCGCATGACGGATGGCAGAGCCTTGGCGGATCAGCGACCAGTCCTTGCCGGAGGTCCCATGTTCGCCCGAAACATCGACAACCCGGACATGCCGCTTCAGGTGTTGTTCGATCACTGGCCCACAACGGCGTCGGTGTTTCTGGCGCGCGGGATGCTTTGTTTCGGCTGCCCGATCGCGCCGTTTCACACGGTAATTGACGCATGCCAGGAATACGGCCTCGACGAGGTGCGATTTCGCAGGGAACTGCTTGCGACGCTCACGATGCTCAAGACCTAAGGCCACATGCGGCATCGACCAGGTCCGGGATGCGGGTTACTGTGAATGCTGCATTGAGGATAATGTTCAAGATGGACCCGATCACCTTTACGGACCAAAGGATCGACATCAGCGCGGAAATTATCGCCAAGGGCCTGCGGATGGAGCCCGAGGCCCTGCGCGACGGCAACGTCACCTGCACCGTTGAAAAGGGCGAAGGTGACGATGCGGGCCGCTTTCGTGTGACGTTCTACGCACCGAGCCGTCGGCTGCGTCTGTTGTTCACGGCCACTGGCGAAATCCTGCAAACCTCATCCGTTGCCTACAGCCGCAAACCGCGCGGGACCGCGCTCTGACCTTAGCCCGCCGCACCGCTAAGCAGGACCAGCTGATGCGGTGCGGTCACCGTGATCTTCTTGCGCTCGCTTGCGACAATCCCGTCCTTTTCCCACGCGCTCAGCAGGCGGCTGACGGTATGGAGGGTGGACCCGGTCATGTCGGAGATGTTCTGCCGGGTGATCGGAAAGTCGATCTCGATCCCACCTTCGACCTTGCGGCCCATCTGGGTGATCAACCGCAACAGGGCGCTTGCGATGCGCTGTTCCACCTGTTTGGTGGCCATTTCCACAATGACACTGTGCATGTCGTTTAGCCGCTGTCCGACGGCGGCATAAGTCTGGGTCGCAAACCCTTCATAGCGGGCGATGAATTCGGGCCATAGCCGGTTGGGCCAAACCAGTGCCACGCAGTCATCCGTCGCCACCGCCGTCGCCGGGTAGGTCTTGTGCCCCAGGGCGGCCCCAATGCCGAAAAGCTGGCCAGGAGCGATGTGCAGAAGGATGATCTGGTCGCCCTCCGCCGTCGATCTCTGGACGCGAACATGCCCATCCAAAAGCAGGAAGAAGCGGTCAACCGCCATGCCTTCGGCAAACACCGTCTGGCCTGCATCATAGCGCGCTGTCTGGGCGACATCGAGTATTTCGCGGATTTGCGGTCGGGTCAGGCTGCGGAAGGGCGGCAAGTTGGTCAGGAGGCTTTCGTCCAGTTTCTTCACGTCGCAGCCTCTGATGTTGTGGCAGCGCAAAGAGCCGCAAGGATCCGTGGCCTAGAACAGCGTCATACCCGGACAATCCCGAAAGGATACGCGATGTTTTCGAAACTGACCATCAACGCCGGGGCCGTGATGCTGCTGACCACCACGGCCTTTGCCGAGACCTTCGAGGTAAAGATGCTGAACAAGGGCGCCGAGGGCGCGATGGTGTTCGAGCCTTCCTTTATCAAGGCCGCCGTGGGTGACACGGTTACATTCCTCTCGCCCGACAAGGGGCACAATGCGGAGTCGATTGAAGGCATGTTGCCTGACGGCGGCGAGCCTTTCAAAAGCGAGATGAGCAAGGAATTCACCCTGACCCTGACCGCCGAGGGCCTTTATGGCATCAAGTGCACGCCGCACTATGCCATGGGCATGGTCGCGCTGATCCAGGTCGGCGCGCCAGCCAATCTGGATGCGGCCGCTGCCGTGGTGCACAAGGGCAAGGCGAAGGGCCGGTTTGAGCCGCTCTTTGCGCAAGTCACTCCGTAAACGAGCGTCCAGGAAAAAGGGGGCGGCCAGATGATCTGGCCGCCCCCTTGTCATGTCGCGGCAGGATCACGAAACGCTGCGCACCAGCCGAAAGCCGAGGTAATCGGGCGGAACACCGGCGCCACATCCGCCAGATCGGGCGTCCCGTACAAAGTCGATGACAAAGCCGCGATGCTTGCCTTGCACCGCACGCACCCCGCAATAGTCGGACCGGGTTTCGATCACCGAACCATCTGCCGCGACGGTGCCGTTCTGAAAACAGCTGTCGGTCCATTCCCACACATTGCCGGCAATGTCGGCCACGCCAAGATTGTTGAGCCCGAAATGCCCCAGCGGATGCGCCTCAAGATCGGCCTCTCCGCGCCGTTCCACCTCGCGCCGGTAGGACGCGATCCAGCGCTGCGACGGGTCAGCGCCGTTCGCCTCGGCCGCAAAGCCGTCATCAAGGGCGCGATCACCTGCCAGGCGCGCCATTCAGCATCGGTGGGCAAGCGCCAGTCGCCCCCCGTGCGGTCCGAAAACCAGCGGGCATAGGCGACAGCGTCGATGTAATTCACATTTGTCTGCGGGAGATCCGGACGATGGGTGGAAGGCACTGCAAGACAGGCCCCCTCCGTCACACACAAGGCGTAGTCCGCCTCGCTGACATGGTGTTTCATCACGTCGATTGCCGAGGCCGCGACCATTTCGAAAGGCGCATCGACAACCCTAGTCCCTTGCCGGAAATCGCCTGCGGGCCGATAGCTTTGCGTCATCGCCTTGAGCCGAACCGTTTCCGGCATTGCCAGCAGCCCCGTGCCTTGCGACCAGCCCAGCAGACCCGCCGCGATCAGGAACGCACCCGCAACGATGGCTGCATATGTCGAACGCGTTGGCATCTGTGACCCCCTGAAGGACAGCGGCAGCCTCCGTAGAGGCTGCCGTTTCGCAAGTGACACGGGTGGCTTATGGCAGGGCGGTGCGCCCCTCATGCGCCACGTCGTATTCGACCGGGGCCACCACCTGCTCCATCAAGTCATTGTTCCAGGCGCCCTCAACCACCACATGCGCCGTGGCCCCAAGGTTCACTGCCTCGATCAGGTTGTGGTTCACATAGGCATAGACGCCTGGCTGCAGGAACGTATAAAGCGCCGCCCCGGCAGACCCGCCCCGGATGAACCAGGTTTCCAGATCGCGGTCCGGCAGGTTGTTGAACTTTCCGGCTTCCCACACCAGATCGCCATGTCCGCCGATCAGGTGCGGGCGGCTGTCGCGGTTGGCCTGACTGTGGACGAACAACACCGTCTCGCCCTGAGCGGCAGTCAGGGCGTTGTCGCCCGTCAGCGCACCCACTTTGCCGTTGAACACGACATGCGTGGGGATCAGGCCGTTCATCACCGCGAGCGTGTCGGAATAGCTTTCGCCAGCATCGGCAAAGCGCATGTAAGCGCCGTCCTCGCCACGCGGAATGTAGAAGTCATTCTCGCCGATGTAATAAACCCGGTCATAGCTGACAGGCTGGCCCAGATGGTCCTTCAGCCCGTCGCGTGGCAGCACCATGATGCAGCCCGACATGCCCGACACCACATGCCAAGGGATCATCGGCCCCCCCGGCGCGCAGTGATAGACGAATACGCCCGGCCGCGTGGCCTTGAACCGCAGCACGGTCTTTTCGCCGGGGTTGACCAGTGTCAGGGCGCCGCCGCCCAATGCGCCGGTCGCCGCATGAAAGTCGATGTTGTGCTGCAGCATGTTTTCCGGCGGATTGAACAGCGTCAGTTCGACATAGTCGTCCACATGCACCACCATCATCGGCCCGGGGACCGAGCCGTTGTAGGTGAAGGCCTGCAACCAGGCGTCCTCATCGACCTGGATTTCCTTTTCGACGATCTTCATCTCGAATTCGACGATTTCCGGGCCCGTCGTCGCCACCTGCTCATGCGCGTGCACAAAGGGCGGGGCAATCAGCTTGACCTTGCGCCGCGTCAGCGACGAAAGATCGGCCGGTGCGGCACCGGCATTGGACGCCGTTTCCTGGGCACTGGCAGTCTTGATCACATAGGGCGCTGCCGCAACAAAGGCGGCCCCCATCAGCGCGGCGCGGCGGGTCAGCATATTGATCTCCTTTGGCGGTTCATCGGTTTTTCCGAGAATGGCCCATCTGCCGGGCGGGTTCGTTGTTCCCGCACAACATCCCAAAGCACCAAAGCGCCGCGTATCGTTCTAAACAGGCCCCCAGACGCATTCGCAATCGCTCGACAAAAAGATCAAATCCACCTCATCAACAGAGGCACACAGTCTGGAGGCTGAACCCTTTGATCGTGAGGAGCATGTTTCAGCCTCTGTGAGGAGGGCGAACGATAAGCGACACTTCTGGCTAACAATCGCGCTGAGGCGGCACTTCCGAAGACGGTGAACATCGGCGCAACTCATCTCTTGGCGCACTTCTCGGCGGGCAGCCTGTCGTCCAAAAGGGGGGCTCGATGACCAGAGGGGCCGTCTGATCGGTAGGGCCAAAAGACGCGCGGGTGGACGGGATGCAGGCTTTGCTAATTCCACATTGTCCATCCGCAATTGAGGAATGGACGGCCCGACGAAAAACGCTAGTCTGGTTTCATAGGTAAAACACGGAAGTGGATGATGGACGCACGCACACCAAAGTACACAGCCCCCGCCCTGGAAAAGGGGCTGGACATCCTTGAGCATTTGTCACGTTCCGATGAAGGGTTGACCCAGGCCGAAATCGCGCGGGTTTTGGGGCGGTCGGTGTCCGAGATCTTCCGGATGCTGGTGGTGCTGCAGGAACGCGGCTACATCGCCTTTGATACCGGGTCAGACCGCTATGTGCTGACGACGCTGATGTTCGAAATCGCGCACCGCACGCCTTTGATCCGCCGGTTAACCACAGTGGCCGCCCCGTTGATGCGGACACTGGCCCAGCAGATCAACCAGTCGGTACATCTGGCGGTTCTTGCCGAGGATTCGGTGTTGATCGTCGGGCAAGTGGACCCTCCGGCGCGCCATGTCATGTCGGTGCGGCTTGGCACCCGGGTTGATGTCTGGAGAGCCTCTTCGGGCCGCGTGATGATGGCCTTTCAGACCGAAGAGGCTTTTGCCGAAATGGTGTCCCGGACGCCCCTAACGGCTGGCATGACCCAAGAGCAACTGCAGGCAGACCTGGCGGCCATCCGCATCAGGGGCCACGAGGTTGTCGACAGTTTCGTGATCAAGGGCGTGGTCAACATTTCCGCGCCGATCATCGGTCATACCGGGCACGCCATCGCGGCGCTGACCGTCCCCCATATCGAGAGGTTTGGCGAGATCGTCAGCTTTTCAGACTGCTGCGTGGCCACCATCGACTGCGCTGCCCGGCTGACGCAAAGCCTAGGCGGCGGCGTGGTCGGGGACCGCCTTCCCGAAAGCTTCAGCCGGAACTGACGCCGCTATTGCGACTGCAGCGCCACGCTGGGCAGGGCCATCGCTTCAAAGCAGGCTTCGACCAGCGCCATCGTCTGGAACGCGTCCTCGACGCCGGAAAAAAGCTGCGCGTCCTCGCCCGCATCAAAGCGTTGCAGATTGCGCATCGGGCCCATGAACGCCTCGATGAACCAGCTGCCGGTCAGCGGCACCTGGCGCCAGTTGCCGCCTTGGGGACAGAACCAAAGTTCATCCGCCTCGCCGTTGGGATAGTCGAAACACACCCCCAACTTGACCATGATCGCGCCCGCGCTGCCCTCGATCCGGAACCAGGCTGACTGAAACTGCCGACCGCCCTGATGGTTGTGGTTGATGCTCATCACCCCGCGTCGCAGGTCGCCATAGTCCAGCAGGACCGAGGTGCGGGTCTGCGCCAGCCTCGGTGCGCGTGGATCGGGCAATGACCGCGCAAAGACCCCCTTCGGCGTGCCAAAGACGGCGCGGATGCTGTCGAGGTAATGGACCGAGTGCACCAGCAGTTCGACGCGCGGCATCGGCAGCAGAAAAGGAAACAGATGCCAGGGTGTGAAGATGTTCAGATGCACCTCGATTTCCAGGGGATCGCCGATCAACCCGCCCTGAACCGCCTGCCGCGCCGCCATCATCATCGGCGAAAACCGCAGCTGAAAGTTCACCGCCGCCTTCAGGCCTTTGTCGCGGCAAAGCTGGCGAATGGCGCGCGACTGGCCAAGATCCGCCCCCATCGGCTTTTGGATCAGCACTGCCGCACCGTCGGGCAAGTCTGGCAGAATTCTGG
>JBKJVF010000027.1:0-15355 GCA_046589965.1 Paracoccaceae bacterium | reverse complement strand
ACAGCGTGTCGGCGGCGGCGATCTGGAGGTGCAGGTCACCGAAGAGGACGGCGACGACGAAATCACCATGCTCGGCCGTCTGTTCAATCAGATGACGCGGCAACTGAAAGGCCAGCGTGAGGCCCTGATCGACAGCCATGGGCGGACCGAAACGCAGCGACGACTGTTCGATTCGGTTCTGTCATCGGTGACCGCAGGGGTGATCGGTCTGGATTCGGACGGCCGGTTCGACTTTGTGAACCCTGCGGCACAACGCCTGCTTGGACTGCCTGCGGCCCATGGGCAGGCCGACATGGCCGCCGCGATCCCGGAGTTCGCGCCGCTTTTCGACCGCCTGCGCGAAGGCGGCAGTGCTGTCCAGGACGAGGTCCGGCTTACCCGTCGGGGCAAGCTGGAAAGCCTGCTGGTGCGGATGAGCACCCGGCGCAGCGACGAGGGAGAGCTCGAGGGCTATGTGCTGGCGTTTGACGATGTGACCGAATTGGTGTCGGCACAGCGCATGGCAGCCTGGGGCGACGTCGCGCGGCGCATCGCACACGAGATCAAGAATCCCCTGACCCCCATCCAGCTATCGGCCGAACGGATCAAGCGGCGATTCCGGGGCGAAGTGTCATCGCCCGAGGATCTGGATCAGTATACCGATGTGATCGTGCGCCAGACCGGCGATCTGCGGCGCATCGTCGATGAGTTTTCGAAGTTTGCGCGCATGCCCGAACCTGACCGGCGCGAAACCGACCTGACCAGCCTCATGCGCGATGTCGTCCTCCTGCAAGAAAATGGCCAGCCGGGCGTGACATTCATCAAAAGCCTGCCCGATGCACCGGTGATCCTAGACCTTGATCCGACAATGCTGAACCAAGCGCTGACGAACCTGATCAAGAACGCTGGAGAAGCCATTGAAACATTGCAGGAAAAAGGCGCGCCGGACGGGCACGTGCCGGAAATCCGCGTCAGCATGACATCGCAGGATGCCGATGTGGTTATCCGCATCATGGACAACGGCATCGGGCTGCCCGCCGACCGCGCGCGCCTGTTTGAACCTTACGTGACGACGCGCGAAAAGGGCACCGGACTTGGTCTGCCCATCGTGAAGAAGATTATCGAAGAGCATGGCGGTACGCTGACCTTGAGCGATGCACCCGTCTTTGACGGCAACACGCGCGCGGGGGCGATGGCAGAAATTGTCTTGCCAAAGCTCAGCCGTCGCAAAATGGCCCGCAGTGGCCAAGAGACCGAGGAGAAAGTCGCATGAGCAGCATTTTGGTGGTGGATGACGAAAAGGATATCCGGGAACTGATCGGGGATATCCTGCGGGACGAGGGCTTCAGCATCCGGCTGGCGGGCAATTCGGACGAATGCATGGCCGAAATCAACGCCGAACCCCCGGCGCTGATGATCCTCGATATCTGGCTGAAAGACAGCCATATGGACGGGATCGACATCCTGAAGACGGTCAAACGCGACAATCCGGACGTGCCGGTCGTCATCATCTCGGGCCATGGCAATATCGAAATCGCGGTCGCTGCGATCAAGCAGGGCGCTTACGACTTCATCGAAAAGCCCTTCAACATCGACCAGTTGATGGTGGTGGTGACGCGGGCCATGGAAACAAGCCGGCTGCGGCGGGAAAACTCCGACCTGAGGCGACGTGATGTAACCTCGACCGAAATGATCGGATCCTCCACAGGTTTCAAGACCTTGCGGGGCAATCTTGACAAGGTGACCAAGTCTAACGCGCGGGTGATGCTGACGGGCCAGGCCGGGGCGGGCAAAGAGGTTGCGGCGCGGTTCATCCATGTGAATTCGAACCGGGCCGGTGCGCCGTTCGTGTCTGTCTCATCGGCCACCATCGAACCCGAGCGGATGGAGGAGGTCTTGTTCGGTCGCGAAACGGCGGAGCGCGGCGTCGAGCCGGGTCTACTGGATCAAGCGCATGGCGGCATCGTCTATTTCGACGAGGTGGCAGACATGCCCGTCGGCACCCAGTCAAAGATCCTGCGCGTCCTGACCGAACAGCAGTTCGTGCGGGTTGGCGGTGCCGACAAGGTGCGGGTCGATCTGCGGGTCATCTCGTCCACGACGCGTGACCTGCGCCAGCTGATCGCCGCGGGGAAGTTCCGTCAGGAACTGTACGACCGGCTGAACGTGGTGCCGATCGCGGTGCCATCGCTGGAGGAACGTCGCGAGGATATCCCCGAGCTTGCGCGCCATTTCATCGACTGGTTTCACCGCAGTCAGGGTCTGCCCAAGCGCAACCTGACCTCCGAGGCCGAGGCGATGCTGCAGACGATGCCCTGGCCCGGCAATATCCGCCAGTTGCGCAACATGATCGAACGGATTTTGATCTTGGGCGAGCCGGGCGGGGCCATCGAGGTCAAGGAACTGCCCGGGCAGGATGCGGGCGAGGTCACGGGCGGCAAGATGGCGATGGGCGGGGCCATCGCGACGTTGCCGCTGCGCGAGGCGCGCGAGTTGTTTGAGCGCGAGTATCTTCTGACGCAGATCAACCGGTTTGGCGGCAATATCAGCCGGACGGCCAACTTTGTCGGCATGGAACGGTCGGCCCTTCACCGCAAACTGAAATCGCTGGGTGTGGTCGGCACATCGAAGAACGGCCTGCGCGGCGTTGAGCTGGCCGACGAAGACATGGGCGAGGAAGAGGTCGAGCTCAGCTGACGTGCGCGCCACCCGGGCAAGGTTGACCATTTGCACCTGCATGGGATAGCTAGGCCCGGTGCGCCCCTGGCGGCCGCGCGTGATCAGAGGTCTTGAATGAAGGTGATCATTTGCGGTGCGGGCCAGGTTGGCTGGCAGATCGCGCGCCAGCTGTCAGGCGAAAAGAACGATGTCACCATCGTCGACGTGAACGCGGACCTTGTGCGGCGGGCAACCGAAGCGCTAGATGTTCAGGGGGTTGCGGGCTTTGCCTCATATCCCGAAGTGCTGGCCAAGGCGGGCGCGCGTGACGCCGATCTGATCATTGCCGCGACCTATTCCGACGAGGTGAACATGATCACCTGCCAGGTCGCGCATTCGGTCTTTGGAGTGACCCGCAAGATCGCTCGACTGCGGGCGCAGGAATACCTCAAGCCCGTCTATGCAGACCTGTACCGAGAAAACCATATGCCCATCGACGTGGTGATCAGTCCGGAATTCGAAGTGGCCGAGGCGGCCCTGCAGCGTCTGGCGGCCCCTGCAACCTTTGACACCGAGATCTTCATGAACGGCAAGGCGCAGCTGTTGGGGCTGGCCCTGTCGGCCGATTGTCCGGTCCTGAATACGCCTTTGCGCCAGTTGGACGGGCTTTTCCCGACCCTGCGCGCCATCGTGGTGGGGGTCCGGCGCGACGGACGGCTTTTTGCGCCCGATGCCAATGACCAGCTTTATGCCAACGACAGTGCCTATATCTTTGTCCACTCCGAAGACGTCAACCGCGCCCTGGAAATCTTTGGAAAGAAAACCAAAAAGCAGGAACGCGTGATCATCATCGGGGGTGGAAACGTCGGCTTGGCCGTGGCCCGTGCCCTGGAGGCACGGTCAGACCGAGTGCGCGTCAAGATCATCGAGAAAAGCCGCGAACGCGCGGAATTCGCCGCCGATGCGCTGGAACGGACCATCGTGCTGAACGGCGACGGGATGGACCTGGATATCCTGAACGAGGCGGCCATCGACAAGGCGGACGTTTTGCTGGCGGTGACCGATGACGACAAGACCAATATCCTGGCGGCGGTTCGTGCCAAGCAGCTGGATTGCCCGATGGCCATTGCGCTGGTGAACGACCCCACGCTGGCGCCCTTGATGGGACCGCTGGACATCGACGCCTATATCAACCCGCGTGCCACCACCGTGTCGTCGATTTTGCGCCACATCCGGCATGGCAAGGTGCGGGCGATCTATTCGGTGGGCGATGGCGAGGCCGAGATGATCGAGGCGCAGGTCCTGACGACGTCGCCGCTGTCGGGTCGCTTGATCCGCGACATCGAGTTTCCCGAAGGCGTGCTGGTGGGGGCCGTCATGAAGGGCGACAAGGTGGTCAAGCCGACAGGCGATCTGCGCATTGATGCGGGTGACGTGATCGCGCTTTTTGCCATGGCCAGCGACGTGCCCGAGGTGGAGCGCCTGTTGCAGGTCTCCATCGATTTTTTCTAAGGGCAGGCGATGATCGGGCGGCTGCAGACCCTGCCTTTGGTGGTCATCCTGATGGGGGGCGGGGCGCTTCTAAGCTTTGTGCCCGGGCTGCACGCCTTCGCCATGCGCGACTACGAGGTGGGCCGCGCCTTTTTTTATGCCGGCGCGATCATGATGTTCCTGACGGTCATGCTGGCCATCGTCACGCAGCGCCAGACCGTGCGTCAGCGCCAGCGCGGTCCCCTGCTGACTTTGCTGTTGAGCTACCTTGTGCTGCCGCTGTGGCTTGCCTTTCCGTTTCTTGGTGTCGCACCCGAGGCAACGCTGGTGGAGGGCTGGTTCGAGATGGTGTCGGCACTGACCACCACCGGTGCCACGCTCTGGCCCGACGGGGCTGATTTGTCGTCGTCGATACATCTGTGGCGGGCGCTGGTCGGCTGGGGTGGCGGGGCTTTCATCCTGATAGCCGCAGCAGCGATCCTGACCCCGTTGAACCTTGGCGGCAGCGAGATCGTGACAGGGCGCACCATTGGACAGGGTGGCGGTCCTGGTTCTGCCGCGTCCGATCCGGTCAGACGTTTCTTGCTGGCGGCGGTTGTGGTTGGTCCGGCTTATGTGGCCCTGACCATGATCCTTTGGGCGGGCTTGCTGATTGCGGGATCGTCGGCGACCCAAGGTCTGTGCGTTGCCATGTCGACCCTTGCGACATCCGGGATCACCTGCGGAAAGCCCTTTGCGGTCAACGCGGCAGGGCGTTGGGGGGAAGGCATGGTCTATCTGTTCCTGATCGTCGCCCTGTCGCGACGGCTGCTGCCGGGGCCAGCGGTGACGGACCGGCGCGCGCCACTGTGGCATGACCCCGAACTGCGTCTCGCAGCGGCGATCATGACGCTGTTGCCAATGGCACTTTTCGTCCGTCACTGGCTTGGCCAATGGGATGAGGCAGTGACAAGCGTGATCGAGGCGTCCGCCAGCGCGCTCTGGGGTGTGCTGTTTTCCACCTTGTCGTTTCTGACCACGACGGGCTTTGTCTCGGCCGATTGGGCCGATGCGCAGATATGGTCGGGACTGTCGACCCCGGGCCTGATCTTTCTGGGCCTGGCCATTCTGGGGGGCGGAGTGGCCACGACCACCGGTGGGGTCAAGTTGCTGCGCATCTATGCCTTGACCCGCCATGGCCAGCGCGAGTTGGAACGGATCATCCATCCCAATTCGGTGGGCGGCGAGGGTCTTGCCGCCCGACGCCTGCGTCATGAGGGCGCGTTTTTCGCCTGGGTGTTCTTTATGCTGTTTGCGATGTCGATCGCAGCGCTGATGCTGGGCCTGAGCCTGACGGGACTGGAATTTCAACCCGCGCTGGTGCTGACCATCGCCGCACTGACCACCACCGGGCCACTCGTCACGATCGCAACCGAGGTGCCAATGGACCTGTCGACGCTGGGTGTCCCAGCCCAGATTCTGGCTGGCATGGGCATGATTTTGGGGCGGATCGAGATCCTGGCCCTGATCGCGCTGTTTTCGTTGGGTGAACAGCGGCGATAAGCACAACGTCAGTGCGTCTTTTTCAACTGGAGTCTTTGCAAAAGCCGAAGCATACTCCACCCGCCCGGGAAAGGTGCGAGATTATTGTGTTTCGCAAGCTCGACCCTGTGCGCGACGAGACAGACAGCAAAAAATGACAGCAAAAAAAGGCTCGACAAAAAATGGCTGCCGATAAACAAAACTTGCAAGACGCATTCCTGAACCATGTCCGCAAAGCAAAAATTCCCGTGACGATTTTTCTGATCAACGGGGTCAAGCTACAAGGCGTGATCACCTGGTTTGACAACTTTTGCGTGCTTCTTCGCCGTGATGGGCAATCGCAACTTGTCTATAAGCATGCGATTTCCACCATCATGCCGGGTGCGCCGATCAGCCTTTACGAGGGCGAAGACTGACCCAAGACCCCACCAGCGAGCCGCCTGACACCGCGGACGACGAGCCATCTGACCCCCGCGCCACGCGGTCGACGGGGCATGTCTCAAAGCTGCCCGATACGCGGGCATGGGTACTGCATGCCGACCTGAAGTCTGACCCCCAGCGCCGTCTGCCGGAACTGGGACTGGCCGAGGCCGTGTCATTGGCCGCCGCCCTGCCGCAGATGCGGGTCTGCGGTGCCGAGGTGGTCCGCGTGGCGCGCATGACGCCTGCCACTCTGTTCGGGTCGGGCAAGGTTGACGAACTTGCGCAGAAATTCAAGGCCGACGAGATTGAACTGGTCTTTGTCGATGGCACCGTCAGCCCGGTTCAGCAGCGCAACCTCGAAAAAGCCTGGGGCGTCAAACTTCTTGATCGCACATCGCTGATCCTGGAGATCTTTGCTTCTCGCGCGCGGACCCGTGAAGGGGTTTTGCAGGTCGATCTGGCGGCGCTCAGCTATCAGCGTACGCGGCTTGTCAGGGCCTGGACCCACCTGGAACGGCAGCGCGGTGGCTTTGGCTTTGTGGGCGGGCCGGGGGAAACCCAGATCGAATCCGACCGCCGCGCGCTGGATGACCAGATCATCCGGCTGAAGCGCCAGCTTGACCGTGTGGTGCGCACGCGTGAATTGCACCGGTCTGCGCGGCGCAAGGTGCCGTTTCCGGTGGTGGCACTGGTCGGGTACACGAATGCGGGCAAGTCGACGCTGTTCAACCGGGTCACCGGGTCCGATGTGATGGCCAAGGACATGCTCTTTGCTACGCTGGACCCCACGATGCGCGCATTGCTGCTGCCATCTGGGCGCAAGATCATCCTGTCCGATACGGTGGGGTTCATCTCTGACCTTCCGACCCAACTGGTCGCAGCCTTTCGCGCGACTCTGGAAGAGGTGCTGGAGGCGGACCTGATCGTGCATGTTCGTGACATCTCTCATCCCGAAACGGCCGAGCAGGCGGCGGATGTGGCCGAGATTCTGAACTCGCTTGGTGTCGATGCGGGCACGCCGTTGCTGGAGGTCTGGAACAAGATGGACCTGGTCGGGCCTTCGGCGCGCGAGGCGCTGCGGGTGCAAAGTGCCAACCGCGACCGCGTCATCGCGGCATCGGCAGTGACGGGCGAAGGCGTCGCGGACCTGCTGGCCGCAATCTCGGAGGCTTTTGAGGAACCAAGCACCGAGGATGTGCTGCGGATCGGGTTTGCCGATGGTCGCGCGCGTGCGCGGTTGCACGGCATGGGGGTTGTGGTCAGCGAGGAACAGGACGAGGATGCGACCAGCGTCAGCGTTCGCTGGACCGCGCGCCAAAAGGCGGAATGGCAGGCGGGACATGCCGCCGCAGACGCCCCGAAATCGAACGACAAACCGAACAACGGAGTGAGCGCCATGGCCAAGGGCAACAACCAGAAAAGCAACAAGGAAAAGAAAAAGCCCAAGAAAGAGGTCGCCAAGCCCGCGACCGCTGTGGCCTCGACACGCAGCGGCACCGAAATTGCGGGCAAGAAACTGTAGTCACCCGACCGCGACGATCCCCCGGTCAACCAGCGACCCGATCTGTCCTGACGCCAGACCCAGCACATCGGCCAGGACCGCCTCGCTGTGCTGGCCCAGCCTTGGGGCGGGGGCAGGGGGGAGGCGACCGGTGGCGCCGAACGCCGCCGGATGGCCCGGCATCGGATAGGTGCCGATGCCGGGCTGGTCCACCATCCCAAACATCGGATTGTCTGGGGAGAGGTCGGGATCATCGCGCACCGCCTCGGCAAAGGTGCGGAACGGGCCCCAGGTCAGGCAGGCCTTGTCGAACTGCGCCGCCACCGCTTCGCGTGTCCGGGCGGCGAACCATGGCGTGAGGATCGCCGTGATCCCTGCGCGCGCATGCCAGCGATCCCCTTCGCGCAGCAAATCGAGCCCGACCGCAGCGCCAAGATCAGCCATCGCGACGTCGGTTCCCGTCACCTTGACCAGCCCCCGCCATTGCCGGTCGGTCAGACCCACAACCATGATCCGCCCGCCACAGGCACAGACGAAATCCTGCCCATAGGCCCCGTAGAGACTGTTGCCATAGCGCGGTCTGTCCACCCCGTTGACCGTCACCTCGGCCAGAAGGCCAAGGTTCGCCATCATCGCCGCCCCCACGTCCTTCAACGACAACTCGGCCAGTTGGCCCTGTCCGGTTTTCAGCCGATGCCGTTCGGCGGCCAGAAGCGTGCCCGCCACCATCTGCCCTGCCACCAGATCCCAGGCGGGCAGCATGTGGGCCACGGGGTCGGTCATCCCCTCTGGCCCGGTGGCAAAGGGGAACCCCAGGGCCGGGTTGACGGTATAGTCGACCGCGGGCTCGCCCCGCCGTGTTCCGGTCAGGCTGACCATCACCAGATCAGCGCGCCGCGCCGACAGGGCGGGCCAGTCCATCCACGCAGGACCCCGCAGGTTGGTCAGGAAAAGCCCCGCATCGGGACCGGGGGCGGTGATAAGGGCGGCGACAATCTCTTGTCCCTCGGGGTGGGTCAGGTCAATGGCAAGGCTGCGCTTGGCCTTGTTCATGCCCGCCCAGAACAGGCTGTCACCGGCCGCCGTCACCGGCCAGCGCCTTGCGTCCAGCCCCCCGGTCGGGCGGTCCACCCGGATCACATCCGCCCCCATCTGCGCCAGCGTCATCCCCGCAGATGGCACCGCGACAAAGGCTGCGCATTCGACAACCCTCATGCCCTGCAGCGGACCGCTCATGCCGCCCAGCCGATATCGGCCTGCATCGTCATCACACCGTCCTCCGTCACCACTGCCAGCGTCTGCTTGCCATCCGTCTCGGTCCACCCGGTCAGCGTGACCTTGTCGGTATGGAACAAGGGGCGGACCCCGCGAAAGCGGAAGGTCGCGGGCATGCCACCCCGGTGCCGGATCGCTGCCCCCATCAGCAGCATCGCCTGCATCGGCCCATGCACCACAAGGCCAGGATACTTTTCGATGTCCTGCGCATAGGGCAGATCGAAATGAATGCGGTGTGCGTTGAAGGTCAGCGCCGAAAAACGGAACAGGCGGACGGTGTCCATCGCCACAGGTTCGGACCAGACCGCACCCTCGGGGGCGATCAGCGCCGGTGGGTGTGAAAATCGGTCCGGCATCGCGACATAGACGACGTCCTGTTCTTCGGTCACTGCCAGCCCCGTTGGCCCTTCGACGGTATGGCCCACGGTCACGAACACCATCCGACCCGTGGTGCCCTGTTTTTCGGACACTTTCAGGATCTCTGATCGCCGGCGCATCGGCGCACCCACCGCAAGGGGCGCATGGAACGTGAGCCGCCCCCCCGCCCACATCCGCCGCTCCAGCGGGACCGGCGGCAGAAACCCGCCTCGCGCTGGATGGCCATCGGGGCCAAGGCCCGCCATCGGCGTTTCAGGCTGCCATCCCATCCAGTGCCACAAGGGGGGAAGCACATCACCGGGCGTGGTCGCGTCCAGTGTCGCGGCCATCTGGCGGGTCTGGCGGGGGGCGATCACGTCCTCTGCCGTCTCGGTCCGCCCGATCCACGCGCCGAAATCACCGCTCATGCCTGCCCCGCCAATCCGTCGCGCAATATTGTTGCGCCGAGCATGGCCTATCTTGCGGCGCGGTCAAGGGGCTGCAGCGGGGTCTGCCCCGGCCGGTCCAGCGCCAGATACACGCTGTCGCACCATTCGTCGCGCCATTGCATCGTGCGGCTGGCCCGGTGGGTTTCCGCAAACCCGAGTTTGGCCAACAGCGCCAGCGAAGCGACATTCCGCGGATCGGCCTCGGCAATCAGGCGCGGAATGGCATAGCGGGCAAATAGGCAGGGGATGATTGCCTGCATCGCCTCGGTGAGGATGCCCTGTCGCCAGAGGTCGGGATGCAGGATGAACCCCACCTCAGGTAGCCGCCACACGCCGGCCTTGCCGATCACGCGGCCTTTGCATTCGATCACATAATCGCGCGACCGCCCATGCAGCGGCCGCATCATGTCGCGCAGCCATGCCGCAGACTGTGCAAGCGTCGCGTGCTCGGGCGTGTTCCAGTACCGCATCGCCTTCGGGTCAGACAGTACGGCGTGGATATCCGCCAGATCGGTTCTGCGCGCCGGGCGCAGCAACAGCCGCGCGGTCCGGATCGTCCGGGGCGGGCGCTGTGACATCAGGGGGCCCCCGGTACCAGGCGCGTCACGCCCACCGCCGCCGCGCGGGCCAGTTCGGGGTCCAGCGACATGGGTATGTATTCCCCCCGACGCCACAACTCGCCCATATCGTCATAGTGGCGCGACAGCGGGTGGCCGGACTGGCCGGTGGCAGTGATGAAAACCGATGAATCCGGGTCGGCAAAGTCATAGACCCCGCGATAACCCGCACCGTGAACATTGAGATAGGGGTCGGGATCGGTGCCTGATGTCCGTCCCCGCAGCAGCGTGTAATCCCCGCCCGACGTCGACTGACGGATATTCACGAAGTACCGCACGATCGGCACCGTGCCCAATACGGCATGATCATGCGTCGCCTGGTGTGCATCCCCCCAGCGCCAGCTTTCGATGTTCGGCCCGTAGGTTTCCGACAGCGACAGAAGCGCGTCGTCAAGCGCAATGCGGGCAAGGTCGCTGCAGGTTTCGACCGGGGCCGATTGCACCACGTCGCACCAGATCGAGGCCCCGTTGATGTTACGGTAGACGCGTTCCAGAAAGATCGGATCGGGATGGCGGAACTGGCTGGCCAGCGGGCCGATGTCGTCACGGATCAACCGGTCGTTCAGCGCCCGCAGCCAGGCCTCGGCGATCAGGGGTTCGGGCAGATGTTCGTTCATCTCGCCGTTCCATTCGGCCAGCAGCGTCAGCGCCTTTTGCCGCAGGCGTTCGGGAGTGCCTTCGGGGGCCGCCTCACCGGTGAACCACAGCTCTGAGCCGATCAGGGGCAAAAGGGTGCGCGCGGTCGGGCTGACCGTATCCTGCTGAGCCTCGACAAAGCTGTCGCGCGTATGCACCTCGCGCGCCTTCATCAAGGTCAGCCAGCGCTGGATGCGTTGGGTGTCGCCCCAGTCAAAGCTGACATGGTTCGGAAACGGGCGGTCGATGGTCTTGTTGTTGGTATTGCCCAGAAGGCCGCTGGTCGGGTTCACAAAGCGGGGGTTGTCGGCATAGGGCAGGATGCCCCGAAATCCGACCGCTGGGTCAGCGCCCAGGGCGGGCAGGCGGCCTTGCGTGGGATGGGCCGGGTCGCGGGCGGGCAATTGGCCGATGACCTGCATTGCGATGCCGTTGGCATCCGCCAGCATCAGGTTCTGTGCCGGGGCCACGAAGAGCTCGCCCGCCTTGATCGCGTCATCGATGCTGGCGGATTTCATCAGCCGCAGACCGGCGGTCAGAGACGTGTCACTGGGCGACAGCGCGGTCCAGCTGATCGCTGCGACATGGCCCCCGGGGGTGATGGTGTCCAAACCGAAATGCGATCCCGGCAAGATCGGGCCGTTACGCGACCAGCGCAGCGTGATGGTGACGGGTTCGCTGTCCTTGACGGTGATGATCGAGCGGCGCGTGTCGAACGGGGCCCAGCCGTCGGCGGTCTGGTATTCTTCGACATTGTCGGGGTTCAGCTTTTCGATGATCACGTCCTGATCATCGGCGCTGGCGGTGGTCAGACCCCAGCCCAGCTTTTCCGACCGCCCGACCAGCACCAGCGGCACGCCCGGAATGGTGCCGCCGATGACACCACCCGACGCCAGTTCCAGCCGGGCAAGATACCAGATCGTGGGCGCCGTGAAGTTCAGATGCGGGTCATTGGCCAAAAGGGTCCCGCCCGACGCAGATCGGTCACGTGACGCGGCAAAGGCATTTGACGCGCCCGCAAACCCAATCGCCGGCAACGGCGACAAGGCACCCTCCAGGCTGGCGGTCTTGAAACCGGGAGCCCCCGGCACAAGGCTGGCGTAATCGGGCAATGCGGCAATCCCCTGGCCCGGAACATCCGGGATCAGGTCGGCCAGCCGGTCTTCGGGCAGCAAGATCGAGGCCTGCGCGCGCAGCACCTCTTTCTGGGCATGGTCGGTCAACTGCAGTGCCATCAACTTGATGATCGCGATGGAATCTGCCGGTGCCCAGGCCGCGATTTCGTTGGAGAACAGAAAGAACTCTGGCGCCCCGCGTCCCCTGGCACCCGAATTGATCTCTTCGATCCAGGCATTCACGCCCGCCGCATAAGCCTCCAGTGCGGCAAGTGTTTCGGCGTCCTGCGCGGCGACGGATGACAGCGCGAGCGTGTAAAGATCATAGCGCCGCAGCAATTCGTCGGTCTTGATGGTGGAGGGCCCGAAAATCTCGCTCAGACGGCCCTGCGCGGTCCGGCGCAGCATTGTCATCTGCCAAAGGCGGTCCTGGGCATGCGCAAATCCAAGCGCAAAGAACACATCCCGGTCGGTCGCGCCAAAGATATGCGGCACATTGGAATTGTTGCGCAGGATCTGCACCGGTGCAGTGATGCCGGGCAGGACGAAGTCCTCGTTATAGTCGGGCAGGGATCGCGACAAGAAATAGTAAATCCCGAACATCACCAGCACAAACAGGGCGATCATGGCGGTGATGATCCGCATGAGCCAGCGAAAGGCGGTGAACATTGGGGGGCCTGTTCTTGACGGCGGGGGCGTCATCGGTTCCTAGTCGATTGCCGGGCGCAGGGCAATTGGTGAGGGCAAGATGAGCAAAGTGGCATTTCTGGGTCTGGGGGTCATGGGGTTTCCGATGGCGGGGCATCTGGTTGGCAAAGGGCATGAGGTGACGGTCTACAACCGCAGCAGCGGCAAGATCGACGCCTGGCTGGCGCGGCACGGCACTAGGACGGCTGAGACGCCTGGCAAGGCGGCCGAAGGGGCTGATTTCGTGATGGCCTGTGTGGGCAATGATGACGACCTGCGATCGGTGTGCCTGGGTGATGCGGGAGCGTTTGCAGGCATGGCGCCGGGTGCCATCTTTGTCGATCACACGACGGTGTCGGCGCAGGTCACGCGCGAACTGGCTGCGGTGGCGCGGGGCATGGGCCTTGGCTTTGTCGACGCGCCGGTGTCGGGCGGGCAGGCAGGTGCGGAAAATGGCCAATTGTCGATCATGTGCGGCGGCGCGGAGGACGACTATGCCCGGGCCGAACCCGTCATGGCCGCCTATGCGCGCATCTGCCGCCGCCTTGGCGACAGTGGGGCAGGGCAATTGGCCAAGATGATGAACCAGATCTGCATCGCGGGCCTGATGCAGGGCCTGTCCGAGGCACTGGCCTTTGGGCAGAAGGCCGGGCTTGACGGCGCGGCGGTGGTCGAGGTGATCGCGCAAGGGGCGGCTGGGTCCTGGCAGATGGCCAACCGCCACAAGACCATGCTGGAGGGCAAGTTCGATTTCGGTTTTGCGGTCGACTGGATGCGCAAGGATCTGGGCATTTGCCTGGATACCGCCGACCAGATCGGCGCAAGCCTGCCCGTGACCGCGCTGGTGGACCAGTTCTACAAGGACGTGCAGTTGATGGGCGGCGGGCGTGGGGATACGTCAAGCCTGATCCGACGACTGCGATAGGGCGGGTGACCCCCGCCCTGATCGAGTCAAGGAATGATGCGCGTGTACTTCGTCCCCGCCAGCGTGGCGCCCGCGATCAGGCCCTGCTGGCCAAAGACAAAAGGGATCACCGGGTCAAGCTCGGTCGTGTCCTTGCCGATGCTCGCACCCTGTTCAGGTGTCGCATAGCGCAGATCGGCGCCGGCAGCCCAACCTTCGCCGCGCCGGAAATCGGCCAGCGCCTCGTCCGTCATGAAGAACAGCGCATGCGCATATTGCTGCGCGCCGATCTGAAAGCCGAAGGTGGCCTTGGTGGTCGAGTAGTAATCGACCGTGACGCTGTCGATTTGCAACGCGCCGCGCCCATAGGCCCCGCCAAAGCCGAACCCGGCCTCGGTCACCAGCGGCATCCACAGGATGCCAGAAGACCGCGAGGCAAGATCCTGCGTCCCGGGATAGCGGGAAAACAGGAACTCGCGGGTGGAGACGACGCGGGCGTCAATCTCGGCCCCGCCGGTTGACCCGATGCCGTTGCCGCATCCTGCCGTTGCCAGAAGGCCTGCGCCCGAAAGGACAATAAAGCCGCGTCGTGAGATGGTGTTCATGGGGATCCCGCCTGTTTGCCTCGACATGTAGGGGGTCTACGCCCCCGTTACACCAAGTTTATCCACAAGTTGGGCGCTTGTCATGCCCTTCTGTTGCCCTTGGCGTGTGATTGCCGATCACGCCGACGCGCGATGCCGACAAATTGCCCGCGCATTTCGCCCGATCGTCCGGCAAAACCCTTGCATCCGTGCCGGTGGCGCGACACATAAGGCGCGAACGGGTGTGGAGTGTCTGGCAATGTCCCACAAGATCGCGATCCTTGGCGCGTCGGGTTACACCGGGGCCGAGCTTGTGCGCTTGATCGCGACGCATCCTGCGATGGACATCGTCGCCTTGTCCGCAGATCGCAAGGCCGGGATGACGATGGCGGAAGTCTTCCCGTTTCTGCGCCACCTCGACCTGCCGCGGTTGTGCAAGATCGACGAGATCGATTTTTCCAGCGTGGACCTGTGCTTTTGCGCGCTTCCTCATGCGACGTCACAAGAGGTGATCGCAAAACTGCCGCGCGATCTGAAAGTGGTGGACCTCAGCGCCGATTTCCGGCTGCGCGATCCGGCAGAATACCAAAAGTGGTATGGCCAACCGCATGCCGCACCGGACTTGCAGGCCATTGCGGTCTACGGGCTAACCGAGTTCTACCGCGCCGAGATTGCGACTGCGCGACTGGTCGCAGGCACCGGCTGCAATGCGGCGACAGGGCAGTTTGCCCTGCGCCCGCTGATCGCAGCAAAGGTGATCGACCTTGATGACATCGTGATCGATCTCAAGGCCGGGGTGTCCGGGGCGGGGCGGTCGCTGAAGGAAAACCTGCTGCATGCCGAACTGTCGGGCGGCACGCACACCTATTCGGCAGGCGGCAAACACGGCCATCTGGGTGAGTTCGACCAGGAATTCAGCAAGGTCGCGGGTCGCCCGGTCCATGTTCAATTCACCCCGCATCTGTTGCCGATGAACCGTGGGATTCTGGCGACCGTCTACGTCAAGGGCGATCCGAAACTGGTGCATGAAACGCTGGCAACTGTCTATGCGGATGAGCCTTTCCTGAATGTTCTGCCGTTCGGCAGCCTGCCGTCTACCCGCGACATTCAAGGGTCGAACTTTTGTCATCTGGGTGTCGTCGGTGATCGCAAGCCGGG
>JBKJVF010000107.1:0-3479 GCA_046589965.1 Paracoccaceae bacterium | reverse complement strand
AGGTGTTCTGACAAAGGCCCGCTCGCAACCCGAGCGGGCCTTGTTGTTTTCAGGGCAGGATTTGCAGCCAGACCCAGATCGATCCGATGGACAGCGCGGTCCCGATCAGGACGGTTGAGGCCGCCACCCGTTTGGCCACCCCATAAAGATTGGCAAAGACATAGGCATTCACGCCCGGCGCCATCGCCGCCGTCATGACCGCAGATCTGAGCGCGGTCTTGTCAAGATCAAAGACCTGCGTGGCCAGCACCCATGTGACGCCGGGATGGAGGACAAGCGATGCCGCCGACAACACCGCGATGGCTTTCATGTCGCCTTCCGGACGATATCTGACCAGGATGCCGCCCAGACCGAACAAGGCTGCGGGCAGGGCCGCGCGAATGATGAGATCGGCCCCCGACCAGACGAAGGCCGGCAAGACAACGCCCGTCAGATTGACGACAAAGCCCGCAATGATCCCCAACACCAACGGCTGGCTCAGGATCGCGTGCAGGACCTGTCGCAACAAGGTGAAAGGCGCCATGGCCGTGCCCCGGCTTTTTGCCAATTCCATCAGCGTGATGCCAAAGGCATAGAACAAGGGCGCGTGGATCGAGATGATGGCAAAATTGCCCTGCAGCGCGTCCGCCCCATAGGCGCGTTCTGTGATCGGCACCCCCAAAAGCAAGGTGTTGGAAAATAGTGCCACAAAACCGAACGCAATCGCGTCGGCTATCGGGCGATGAAAGAACAGCCGCGCGCCAAGAAACCCGGCAGCAAAGCCTGCAAAAGCCCCAGCGTAAAAGCTGATCATCAGCCCCGGATCATAGGCGACCGTCAGATCCAGCCGTGCGATGGACGCAAAAAGCAGCACCGGCAGCCCATAGCTTTGTGCAAATATCATCACGCCGTCGACAGCACTTTCGGACAACCGGCCCCAGCGCGCGGCCGCATAGCCAACACCGATCACCAGAAAAACGGGCAGGATGACGTCCAGAAGGACGCTCATGCCATGTCCCCGGTCGTCACCCTCATGCCGTCATAGGCGGGGCGGATATGGGCGGGCAGTTCTGCGCAGAGGGTCGCGTAATCCATGTCCAGATGCATGTTGGTCAGGACCGCGCGCTTTGGTTTGGCACGCGCGATCCAGTCCAGCGACAGCGCCAGATGCGCATGCGTCGGGTGTGGCGTCCGGCGCAGGGCGTCAAGGATCCAGCAATCCAGGTTGGCCAACAGCGGCCAGGTCGCGACGGGGATGTCGACAACATCTGGTAGATAGGCAACATCGCCGATCCGGAACCCCAAGGCATCCGACCCACCATGGCCGACGCGGAACGGCACCAGCGTCACATCGCCGCCCGCGCCCGTCACGGTCACCGGGCCATCGATCGGATGCATGGTCAGGATGGCGGGATACCCCGACCCTTCGGGCTGCACGAAGGCATAGCCGAACCGGGCCAAAAGATCGGCCTCGGTCGCTTCATCCGCCCACACATCCAGCTTTCTGCGCAGGTTGAAGACGATCTGGCGCAGGTCGTCGATGCCGTTGGTGTGGTCGGCATGGGAATGAGTGTAAACGACCCCGTCCAGCGCGCCGATCCCGGCGCCCAGAAGCTGTTCACGCATGTCGGGCGAAGTGTCGATCAGCACGCGTGTCGTGCCTGCATCCGTGGTGCGTTCCACGAGCAAGGAGCAGCGGCGGCGCTTGTTTTTGGGATTGGTCGCATCGCAATCGCCCCAGTCTCCACCCAGACGCGGCACTCCGCCGGACGATCCGCAGCCAAGGATGGTAAAGGTGGTGACAGCCATCAGCCGACCCTTGCAGGCTGGGCGGCCCTGACGAACAGCCGGTCGAAATTGGCGGTCGTGGCGGCGGCAAACTCGGCCTCGGTCATCCCGAACACCGCGGCCCCGACCTTTGCGGTAAAGGCGGTATAGGCGGGCTCGTTCCGCCTTCCGCGATAGGGCGGGGGGGCAAGATAAGGGCTGTCGGTTTCCAAAAGGATGCGGTCCAGGGGCGCCGCGACAAAGATGTCGCGCAGCGCCTGCGACTTTGGAAAGGCCGCGATGCCCGACATAGACAGGTAAAAGCCCAGGTCGAGCGCCTGTCGCGCAAGACCCGCGCCCGAAGAAAAGCAGTGCATGACGCAGGTATAGGGCATGTCACGAAACCCTTCGGTCAGGATCGTGGCCATGTCATCATCGGCATCGCGGGCATGGATGATCAGCGGCAGGCCGGTCTCTTGCGCCGCCTGGATGTGGATGCGCAAAGACTGCTGCTGCGCCAGCTTGCTGTCGGCGGTGTAATGGTAGTCAAGGCCGGTCTCGCCGATCCCCACGAATTTCGGATGCTGCGCAAGCGCCACAAGTGCCGCGACCGTGGCCATGGGCTCGTCTGCCGCGCTCATCGGATGGGTGCCTGCTGCATAAAAGACGCCCTCATGCGCCTCGGCCAATGCGCGCACGACAGGCTCTTGGCGCAGGCGCGTGCAGATGGTGACCATCCGGCGCACCCCAGCAGCGCGGGCGCGGGCCAGGATATCAGGCAGGTCCTGTTCGAAATCCGGGAAATCCAGGTGGCAATGGCTGTCGACCAGCTCCGGCGGTGTCGGGATGTCCGGGATGTCGGGGGGCATCGGGCCTACCTTGGGGCGAGCAGTCCCGCCGTCTCGTCGATCTTGAGCACCATATCCATGAGAAGGGCGGCAGGGTCAAGGTTGACCGCCTTGCCCTGACGCGCGCGATTGCCAAGGGTCTGGGCGCAATCGGCCCATGTGCGCGCGGCGATCCGGTCCGGCGCAAGACGTTGCAGGATCGCGGCCTCGCCGGGTGCGGCCTCCGGCGGGGCGGCACCAGTCGTGCCGGCCCGCGCCAGGCGCGCCAGAAAAAGGTCAAGCAGGGTCACCGTCAGATCGAACCGCGTGTCGCCCGCGCGACCCGCCGCCGCCTCGCAAAGCGCGATCATGCGCGGGCGGTTCATCCGTGGCAGGGTGCCCATAAGGGCCACGATATCGGCGTAAAGGGCACCGCCCCCTTGGGCCGTCAGCTGCATCGCTGCCCCAACGGACCCGCCCGCCAGTTCGGCCAGTGCTGCGCCCGATCCTTCGCTGACTTGCCCACCTGCCGCATGCAGCGCAAGGTCAAGATCACTGGCTGCCAAAGGGTGCAGCCGCAAGGCACGGCACCGCGACCGGATCGTTGGCAACAGGCGGAACGGCTGGTGACTGATCAGAAACAGGACCGCACCCGCGGGCGGTTCCTCCAGCAGTTTCAACAGCGCATTTGCCGCATTCGGGTTCATCTCGTCGGCATCGTCTATGATCACGACACGCCGTCCGCCATCGGTGGCAGACAGGTTGAAAAACCCTTTCATCTGGCGCATGTCATCGACCACGATCTGCGCGCGCAACCGCTTTTTCTCGGTGTCCCAGCCCCGGCGCAACAGGAACAATCCCGGATGCGTCAGGGCCCGCACATGGCGCGCCACGGGTTGGTCGGGG
>JBKJVF010000236.1:0-4053 GCA_046589965.1 Paracoccaceae bacterium | reverse complement strand
CTCCGTCACGTCGATGTCGCTGGGGCCGCGCATCCTGCGCGCCGATACAGCAGCGGTAGTGGCGCTGACACTGTGGCAATCGACCTTGGGCGATTGGCGGTGACCATGATCCGCCCCGAACTTGTGCAAGCCGCCTATCGTGGGCGCGAGGTGATCTTTGGCGGCATGCTTGCGGCCGCAGGCGTATGGACTGCATTGCGGGGCGGATATGTCCTGCTGCCCTCGGGCTTGGCAATTGCCTGTCTTGGTCTGGTCTGGGCAGTCACGGCCTGGCGGCGCATGCGTTTTGCCCAAGGGGTCGCGGCCCCCGGTATCGTGGAGATCGACGAAGGTCAGATCGGCTATCTGGGCCCGGATGCGGGGGGCTATGTCGCCATTCCCGATCTGACGGAACTGCGGCTGGTGGACATGCGCGGACGGCGTCTGTGGCAGTTGCGACAAAGCGACGGACAGGCCCTGCTCATCCCGGTCGATGCGACCGGCGCTGATCGTCTGTTTGACGCTTTTGCCAGCCTGCCCGGGATGGATACGGCGGCTTTGGTCTCCGCCCTGGCCCCGCCACCCCCCGACGCGCGCCGCAACCCGGCCCTTGCCAGCATCAGCAAGACGCTCTGGCGCCGCTCGGGCCGGGGTGCCGTCGCCCGGCGCGACAGTCCATAATCTTTTGTGATGCGTCGGTGCCTGTCTTGACAGCGTCCGTGCCAAAGGCGACGTCTGTTCGCCGTGCCACGATGCCACCACCAGGAGACCGCCCCTTATGTCTATTCCACAGTCTGGCGGTGGCGAGATCGAGCATATCGACGATCTTGCGGCCTATATGGCCTCGGGGGAAAAGCCCAAGGATCAGTGGCGCATCGGCACCGAGCATGAAAAGTTCGGCTGGCTGACGGACACGCACATGCCCTTGCCTTATGCGGGCGATCGGTCGGTCTCGGCTCTGTTTGCGGGTCTTGAGGATCGCTTTGGCTGGACCCCGGTTCGCGAAGGCGACAACACCATCGGCATGTCGCGTGGGCTGGCCAATATCAGTCTGGAACCGGGCGGTCAGTTTGAACTGTCGGGCGCGCCGCTGGAAACCTTGCACCAGACACATGACGAAACTGCTGCCCATCTGGTCGAGGTCAAGGCGCTGGCTGACCCCTTGGGTATCCGTTTTATGGGGATCGGCGCCGCACCCGAATGGCGCCATGACCAGATGCCGGTGATGCCCAAAGGGCGCTATCGGCTGATGACCGATTACATGGGCCGCGTCGGCACGCATGGCACGCAGATGATGTATCGCACCTCGACGGTGCAGGTGAACCTCGACTACGCGTCCGAGGCGGACATGGTGAAAAAGCTGCGCGTGGCGCTCGCCTTGCAGCCAGTGGCGACCGCACTTTTCGCCTCCAGCCCGTTCTTTAACGGCAAGCCCAACGGCCATCGCAGCTGGCGCAGCCGCATCTGGCGGGGCCTGGATGACAGTCGCACCGGCATGCTGCCCTTCGCCTTCGATGCGGGCATGGGGTATCAGGCCTATGTCGACTGGGTGCTGGATGTGCCGATGTATTTCGTCTACCGCGACGGCAAATACATCAACGCCCTTGGCCAATCGTTCCGCGATTTCCTGCGCGGCGAGCTGCCCGCCTTGCCCGGTGAAAAGCCCACGCTGTCGGACTGGGCGGACCACATGACAACCGTTTTCCCCGAAGCGCGGGTCAAGAAGTACATCGAAATGCGCGGCGCCGATTGCGGGGACTTTGCCCATATCGTGGCGCTGCCAGCGTTCTGGGTTGGCCTTATGTACGATGAGGCCGCGCTGGATGCGGCATGGGATATGGCCAAGGGCCTGGACACCGCCACGCGCGAAGGGCTTCGCGTCGCCGCATCCGTGTCGGCTTTGCGGGGCGAGGCGGGGGGCGTCAAGCTGATCGATCTGGCGCGCGCCACCGTGGCGCTGTCGCAGGCAGGACTTGTCGCGCGCGGACTTGGCGAAGAGGTGCATCTGGCCCCGCTTGCCGAAAGCCTTGCGACTGGCGATGTGCAGGCAGACCGGTTGCTTGCACGCTATGCAACGAACCTAGGCGGCATCTATGCGGGCACCAGCCTGTAGCCGTTATTTCGCGCCGATCTTGGGTTCGGTGCCCTTCTTGATCCGCGCGATGTTCGCAGAATGGCGGAAATAAACCAGCAAGGTCAGGATCATGACCAGAAACAACATCCGGCCGTGATCGAACATTATCAGCCAGATCGACGAGGTGGCGGCCGAAATCAGCGCTGCCGCCGATGACATCCGCGTCAATGCGGCGGCCAGTGCCCAGGTGCCGCAGGCGGCCAGACCGACCTGCCAGTCCATCGCCAACAGGACCCCAAGGAACGTGGCCACACCCTTGCCGCCCTTGAAGTTCAGCCATAGTGGGTAAAGATGCCCAAGAAATGCGGCAAGCCCCGCCAGCTGTGCCGCATCTTCGCCCACCAACCATCGCGCCAGCAGCACCGCGACCGCCCCCTTGGCCCCGTCCAGCACCAACGTCGCCAGTGCGGCCCCCTTGTGGCCGGTCCGCAAGACGTTGGTGGCCCCGATATTGCCCGACCCGATGGTGCGAATATCACCCAGGCCAAGGCCACGCGTCACCAGAATGCCAAACGGAACCGATCCGATCAGATAGGCCAGAAAGGCCACCAGCAGCAACGTATCCCACCCCGTCGTCAGTTCCGGCATCAGGTGTTCCCCTTGGCGGCGTAGACTTGGACTCCGCCCACGAATGTCGCCAGAACCTTACCTTCCATGCGCTGGCCGTCAAAGGGGGTGTTCTTGCATTTCGACAACAGCTTGAATCGGTCAAGAAGGAACGGCGCGTCGGGGTCAAACAGCACCAGATCGGCGGGCGCGCCCAAGGCCAGACGCCCCTGCGGCAGGCCAAGGCGCTTGGCCGGGTTCAGCGCCATCGCGCGGAACAACTGGGGCAGGGTGATTGCGCCCGCATGATACAGGCGCAAGGCCGCGGGCAGCAGTGTTTCCAGCGCCACGGCACCGCTGGCGGCCTCCTCATAGGGCAGGCGTTTGGATTCTTCGTCCTGCGGGGTGTGCATGGATGAAATGACGTCGATCCGGCCAGTTGCGACCGCCTCGAGCATAGCCAGCCGGTCTTCTTCGGACCGCAAGGGCGGCGTGACCTTGAAGAAGGTCCGGTAGTCGCCGACATCGAACGCGTTCAACGTCAGATGATGGATCGAGGTGCCTGCGGTCACATCCAAGCCAGACGCGCGGGCGCGATCAAGCGCGGGCAGCGACAAAGCCGTGGTGATCTGGTCGGCGTGATAGCGCGCGCGGGTCATCTCGACCAGCGCCAGATCCCGCTCCAACCCCAGCCGTTCGGCCATCGGCGACACGGCGGGAATGCCGCGCAACGACGCAAATTTGCCGCTGGTGGCAGCAGCCCCACTGGACAGCCCCGGTTCCTGCGGGTGACCGACGATCAGCGCACCAAGGCCCCGCGCATAGGTCATCGCCCGGCTCAGCGCCTTGGTGTCAGTCGACACATGGTCGCAATCGGTGAACGCGATCGCGCCCGCATCCATCAGGAACCCGATCTCGGTCATCTCCGACCCTTCGCGGCCCTTGGTCAGGGCGGCCATGTGGCGGATGCGCACCGGGGCCTCTGCCGCGCGGCGGGTCACGAATTCCAGTGTCTCGGGCGTGTCGATGGCCGGATGCGTGTCGGGCCGCGCGATGATCGTGGTCACCCCCCCCGCCGCCGCCGACAGCCCCGCCGAGCCGAAGCTTTCCTTGTGCCGTTCTCCCGGCTCGCCGATTTTGACGCCCCAGTCGACGATACCGGGGGCAAGGCACATGACGCCGCAATCAAGGATGGTCGCGGATTTGGGGGCTGGGCCGTTGATCGTGGTGATCACACCGTTGTGGACGGTGAGCGAGCCGATGGAATCCGTGAGGGCTTCAGGGTCGATCAGGCGGGCGTTGGTGAGGTGGAAGGTCATGTGGTGCCCGATGTCTGAAGAATGGGGTGAAACGAGACGACACATTTTGGCGTACCATCAATCAGATGACGGACC
>JBKJVF010000122.1:0-5573 GCA_046589965.1 Paracoccaceae bacterium | reverse complement strand
GGTGATGGCGGAGCCGGTTTCTACCTGGGTCCATGAAATATGCGAATTCACGCCCCGGCAATCGCCGCGCTTGGTCACGAAGTTGTAGATGCCGCCTTTGCCCTCTTTGTCGCCCGGGTACCAGTTCTGCACCGTGGAGTACTTGATCTCCGCATCGTCGAGCGCGACCAGTTCCACCACTGCTGCATGCAATTGATGGGTGTCACGCTTGGGCGCAGTGCAGCCTTCGAGGTAGCTGACGTAAGACCCCCGGTCGGCGATGATCAAAGTGCGCTCGAATTGTCCGGTATTTTCCGCATTGATCCGGAAATAAGTCGACAGCTCCATCGGGCAGCGCACGCCCGGCGGGATGTAGACAAAGGACCCGTCGGAAAAGACCGCCGAGTTCAGCGTCGCGAAAAAGTTGTCCGACTGCGGGACGACCGAACCAAGATACTTCTGGACCAGTTCAGGATGTTCGCGCACGGCCTCGCTGATCGAACAGAAGATCACGCCCGCCTTGGCCAGCTCTGCCTTGAATGTGGTCCCCAGCGATACGCTGTCAAAAACCGCATCCACCGCCACCCGACGCTCGCCCTCCGGGGCCTCGACACCGGCCAGAAGCGCCTGTTCCTTCAGGGGAATTCCAAGCTTGGCATAGGTGGCCAGCAGCTTGGGGTCGACCTCGTCCAGCGACTTCGGCTTGACGGCCATGCTTTTGGGTTTGGCGTAGTAATACTGATCCTGATAGTCGATTTCCGGATAGTTCAACATGGCCCAGCGGGGTTCTTCCATCTTGACCCAGCGGCGATACGCGGTCAGCCGCCATTCGAGCATCCAGGCGGGCTCGCCGTTCTTTTCGCTGATCAGGCGCACGATATCCTCGGACACGCCCTTGGGCGCGTAGTCCATTTCGATATCCGTGGCCCAGCCATGCTTGTAGGTGCCGGACATGGCCTGCACAGTATCAACCGTTTCCCGGTCCACACCTTCGCGCAAGTCGACGTCAAGAACTGCACCTGTCATTGTCTATTCCTTTATCATCTCAGGCCGCACGGGCCCGAACCCTGGCATAGGCGGCAGACCACGCATCGGCGAACCGCAGCACATCCTCGTGCCTCACGCCCGGCCCGATCGAGATGCGCACAGCTTGTGCTGCCAACCCGGCATCGAACCCCATCGCACCAAGAACCCGGCTGGCGCGCACCTTGCCGCTTGAACAGGCCGACCCGGCCGAAATGGCATAACCCGCAAGGTCCATCGCCATCACTTGCGTTTCGCCTTTCCACCCCGGGGCCAAGAGGCACGTCGTGTTGGGCAACCGCTCCGCACTATTCCCGACTAAATTAGTTCCCAATTCTGCCGAGGACAATGCCTGTTCTAGAATATTTCTAATCTGGGCGACTTCTTCCCAGACGCCATTTGCCAGATCGCGCTGGGCGGCCTCTGCCGCAGCACCGAAACCCGCGATGCCGATCAGGTTTTCTGTCCCCGCCCGTCGCCCCATTTCCTGACCGCCGCCACGCAACTGGGGACGACGGTCCTGACCGCGCTGCAGGACCACCGCCCCAATCCCTTTGGGCCCACCAAGCTTGTGCGCCGAAATCAGTCCGGCCCTGGCACCCAACCAGTTGAACCCCATTGGCACCTTGCCAAAGGCCTGGGTCAGGTCGGTGACGGCGATCCCCGGCGGCAGGGTCTGCATTATCCCGGTTTCCGAATTGGCCAGTTGCAGTGCCATGCGTGCCGGGTCCGCAACCTGAACCCTGCCATTGCTGTCCACCGGCAGGACAGCCTCGCACCATTCCAGCACAGCGTCATGCTCAACAGCGGCGCAGTCCAGTTCCTGATCGGCGCAGGCCAGCGCCGCCGCCTCGGTCGCGCCAGAGGTAAAGATGATGTCCGCGCCTTCGGCCCCCAAGGCCGCCGCGATCTGGCCGCGGGCACGTTCCATCAGCGCCTTGGCTGCCCGCCCCTCGGCATGCACGGATGACGGGTTGCCAACGACATCCATCGCCGCCGCCATTGCCGCCCGCGCCTCGGCCCGCAAGGGGGCCGTCGCATTCCAGTCAAGATAAATCCGCCCCGTCATTCGTCATCGACCACGCGGAACAGGTTCGGCACCGCCGGACATGGTGTCAGTTCATTGCGCACAACGTCCGACAGCCGCGTCTGATGCAGAAAGACATAGACGTTGGCCGACAGGCTTTCCCACAACCGGTTGGTCAGGCTTTGCGCCCGACTGCCCGACACCCCCCCCGACGCCCCTGCCCCGGTATGCATCGCATCCACGGTTTCCTCGACCGCCTGCAGTACTTCGCTGATCCGGATATCAGCGGGGTTCCTGGCCAGCTTGTAGCCGCCACCGGGGCCTCGCACCGCCTCCACCAGGCCCGCGCGGCGCAGTTTCACAAACAGCTGTTCCAGATAGGGCAGCGAAATGTCCTGCCGACGCGACACCTCGGCCAGCGAGACCAGATCTTCGCCCTTGGCCATTGCCAGATCGGCCAGGGCCACCATCGCATAGCGCCCTTTGGTGGATAGCTTCATGTCTGCCCCTGCCCCTATTCGGATCGCCCATTGCTGCGCTATCCCATTGACTGCATCCGCAGGGACCATTACCTGCAAAGCGTCGACAAGGCGAAATCTCGCCTTTGGAATTATTCTAAGTTAGCCGAGCGAAATGGTCAACAATCGCTTGGGACAACGATAGGCGAGGAACATGCCCGAGGTTATCTTCGCAGGCCCAGAGGGCCGGATTGAGGGCCGTTATCACCCCCAAAAGGAACTCGACGCCCCGATTGCGATCGTCCTGCACCCGCATCCTGCTTATGGCGGGACGATGAACAATAAGGTCGTCTACAACCTGCATTACGCATTCTACAACCTTGGTTTCACCGTGCTGCGGTTCAACTTCCGCGGTGTCGGGCGCAGCCAGGGCGAGTATGATCAGGGCATCGGAGAGTTGAGTGATGCGGCTTCCGCGCTCGACTATCTGCAGGCGCTGAACCCCAATTCGCGCCATTGCTGGGTTGCTGGCTTTTCTTTCGGCGCCTGGATCGGCATGCAGCTCTTGATGCGGCGCCCCGAAATCACCGGGTTCATCTCGGTCTCGCCACCGGCAAACCTGTACGACTTTTCTTTCCTGGCGCCGTGCCCGTCCTCGGGGTTGATCATCAACGGCACCGCCGACAAGGTCGCGCCGCCCAAGGACACGATCAACCTTGTGAACAAGCTGCACGAGCAAAAGGGCATTACCATCACCCACACGCAGGTTGAAGGTGCGGATCACTTCTTCAAGGACGAAGAGGCGCATATGAAACCGATGATCAACACCGTCACTGAATATGTCCGCCGCCGGATGACCGAAGGTACCCGCTAAGATGGGCGTCGTCGAGGATCTGGGCGACAGCCTTGCCCGCGATGTTCTGGCGGCGATGGAAGAAATTGACGATGACCGTCTGTTCGACAAGGTCGGCAAGGTGCTCGCCGATGCATCTCCCACGATGCAAGAGGCGTTCATGACCGCCATCCGCGTGCGGGTTGCCGAAAGGCGCGGCCGCGCGTTTCTGGAAAAGGCGCTGGAGGCCAAACGCACCGGCAAGGCCATGCCCAAAGCGCCGCCCAGCGGCGAAACCGGCGGACACTAGGCACGCGATGACGGCGCGGCTGGAACAGCAGTTTGCGTTCCTGAACGAGGCCGACCGCCTGAAATCCGTGCTGCGCGCTACCACCCTTGTCGATGGAAGCCGCCCCGAAAACTCGGGCGAGCATTCCTGGCACTTGGCGCTCTATGCGCTGGTGTTGGCGGATCAGGCCGCGCCGGGCGTGGATGTAAACCGGGTGATCCGGATGCTTCTGATCCATGATCTGGTCGAAATCGACGTGGGCGACGTGCCGATCCATTCGGCCAACGGTAAGGCGCATGCGAGTGCCCAGACGGTGGCGGCCGAACAGCGCGCGGCAGATCGTGTATTTGGATTGCTTCCATCGGATCTGGCTACCGATCTTCGCGCCCTTTGGGATGAGTTTGAAGCAGCCGAAACACCCGATGCCCTTTTCGCCAAGAGCCTCGACCGGGTACAGCCAGTGATGGCCAACCTGATGTCAGGGGGCGGGACGTGGGGGACGTACAACGTGACCGAGGCACAACTTGAAAGCCGTGTGGGCGTGAAAATCGCCAAAGGCGCTCCGGCGTTGTGGACTTGGGTTCAACACAAGGCGCTCGCGTGGTTTCAGCGTTGAATATCTGACGCAGACAAGGGCGGTCCGGTAAAACTGATATGGAACCGGGAGCCTATCGCGGCGATCTGCCCCATATCCTCGGGCACGCGGTACTGTCCTTTCGCCATTTCCGCGAAAAAGCCTTCAAAACCGCCGGGCGTCATGATGACGAGATGGTCGCAAGGCGAATCGTCGGGGACGCGGAAAGTGTGCTCGGTGCCGCGTGGGATGAACATGGTTTCGCCCGGCCCTCGGTGAAAAACCTCGCCCTGCACCCAGAAATTGCAGCGTCCGCTAAGAATGTAGAATGTTTCGTCTTCGGCATGATGAACGTGCCGCGGCGGCCCCGATCCAGCGGGCGACAGACTGCGCGTGACAGACACATTGCCACCGGTGGACGCAGCGGTCTGCACGACCCGATACTTAACCCCGAGCCAATCAAGATCACTATCAACATCGTCTGTCATCGGGGCGAACCTCAAATAAAGGGATGAGTGCAATCAGGAAGTAAAAGTTAGCAGGGAGCCGTTCGTAGCGCCAGTCGTTTGCTGATCGTCGGTATACCGTCGCATACCGCCCTTCCCAAGGCGACCCTTTTCCGCTATGACGCCCGCAACCGAATCCCCAGCCCGGAGTGCCTTATGTCCAAGATCAAAGTCGCCAACCCCGTTGTCGAACTCGACGGCGACGAGATGACCCGCATCATCTGGGATTTCATCAAACAAAAGCTGATCCTGCCCTATCTGGACGTGGACCTGAAATACTACGACCTCGGGATCGAAGAACGTGATCGCACCAATGACCAGATCACCATCGACAGTGCCGAGGCGATCAAGAAATACGGCGTCGGGGTCAAATGCGCGACCATCACTCCTGACGAACAGCGGGTTGAGGAATTCGGCCTCAAGCAGATGTGGAAATCGCCCAACGGCACCATCCGCAACATCCTTGGCGGCGTGATCTTCCGCCAGCCGATCATCTGCAAGAACGTGCCGCGCCTGGTGCCCGGCTGGACCAAGCCGATCATCGTCGGCCGCCACGCCTATGGCGACCAGTATCGCGCCACCGACTTCCGCTTCCCCGGCAAGGGCACGATCACCATCAAGTTCTCCGGCGACGACGGCCAGGTGATCGAGCACGAGGTGTTCCAGACGCCCGGCTCCGGCATCGCGATGGCGATGTACAACCTCGACGATTCGATCCGCGATTTCGCCCGCGCCTCGTTCAACTACGCCCTCAATCGCAATTATCCGGTCTATCTCTCGACCAAGAACACCATCCTCAAAATCTACGACGGCCGCTTCAAGGACATTTTCCAGGAAGTCTACGAGAGCGAGTTCGAGGCCGCTTTCAAGGAAAAGAAGATCTGG
>JBKJVF010000099.1:0-8768 GCA_046589965.1 Paracoccaceae bacterium | reverse complement strand
AGAACTTTGACGCAGGCCAGGCAGAGGCCCGCATTTATGCGATGTGGGAGAGCATGGGCGCCTTCCGCGCCGGAGCCAACGCCAAACCCGGCCACCCCGCCTTTTCCGTGATGATCCCTCCGCCGAACGTCACCGGCTCGCTGCATATGGGCCATGCCTTCAACAACACCTTGCAGGACATTCTAATCCGCTGGCACCGGATGCGGGGCGACGACACGCTGTGGCAGCCCGGCACGGATCATGCCGGGATCGCGACCCAGATGGTCACCGAGCGTGACATGGCGCTGCATCAGGAACCCGACCGTCGCACGATGGGGCGCGAAAAGTTCGTGGCGCGGGTCTGGCAGCAAAAGGTCGCCTCGCGCGGCACGATCATTGGGCAGTTGAAGCGGCTGGGGGCCAGTTGCGACTGGGACCGCGAGGCGTTCACCATGTCGGGCGCGCCCGGCGCTCCCGCAGGCGAGGAGGGCAACTTCCACGACGCTGTCATCAAGGTCTTTGTGGACATGTATGGGAAGGGCCTGATCTATCGCGGCAAGCGCCTCGTGAACTGGGACCCGCACTTTGAGACCGCAATTTCCGACCTGGAGGTCGAAAATACCGAAGTGCCCGGCCATATGTGGCACTTCTAATACCCTCTGGCGGGCGGGCAGACCTATGAATATGGCGAAAAGGACGCCGAGGGGAACGTGACCCTGCGCGAGACGCGAAATTACATCTCCATCGCCACCACCCGGCCTGAAACGATGCTGGGCGACGGCGCGGTCGCCGTGCATCCATCTGACGCGCGTTACGCGCCAATCATCGGAAAGCTTTGCGAAATTCCGGTGGGTCCGAAAGAGCACCGCCGCCTGATCCCGATCATCACCGACGAATATCCCGACCCGACCTTTGGCTCCGGCGCGGTGAAGATCACGGGCGCGCATGACTTCAACGACTACGCCGTCGCGAAGCGCGCAGATATCCCCTGCTACCGCCTGCTCGACACCCGCGCGCAGATGCGGGCCGATGGCGCGCCCTATGATCAGGCCGCCCAGATCGCAGGCCAGATGTCCCGCGCCTGGCTGGTCCGCAACGGCTTTGTGCCCCCGGGTTTTGCCGAACAGCCCTTTACCCTGACCGAGGCAGAGATCGACGCCCTGAACCTCGTCCCCGACGAATTGCGCGGCCTCGACCGGTTTGAGGCGAGAAAACGCGTGGTCGAACAGATCACCGCCGAGGGGCTGGCTGTCACGATCCTCAAGAAATCCATCGACCCCGAAACCAACGCCGAGCATCTGGAACGGGTGCCTTTCGTCGAATCCAAACCGATCATGCAGCCCTTCGGCGACCGCTCCAAGGTCGTGATCGAGCCGATGCTGACCGACCAGTGGTTCGTCGACACCGCGAAGATCGTCGAACCCGCGCTGGAGGCGGTGCGGACGGGCCGAACGAAGATCATCCCGCCCTCGGGCGAAAAGACCTATTACCACTGGCTGGAAAACATCGAACCCTGGTGCATCAGCCGCCAGCTGTGGTGGGGGCATCAGATCCCGGTTTGGTATGGGCCAACTCGCATGGATGACGGTTCGTATCAGTGGAGGAACAAGGTCGCCTACGTTGGCAATGTATTCTTGAAAGACGCTCGTGGCGTAGCGGAAGGCCACCCGTTTTGTGCGCCAACCGAAGCCGACGCTTTGGCGCTGGCTCAAGTGTACTACGGACAGAACATCCATGTTGAGATTGCGAAAGATGACGAACCTTCGATGATAGAGTCATCGGGAGTTCCAAATGGGAAAACATTTACTCTGCGGCTTCGTCGCGACCCCGACGTCCTCGACACCTGGTTCTCCTCCGGCCTCTGGCCGATCGGCACGCTCGGCTGGCCGGAACCCACGCCGGAGCTGGCAAGATACTTCCCCACCTCGGTCCTCGTGACCGGCCAGGATATCCTTTTCTTCTGGGTCGCCCGGATGATGATGATGCAGCTGGCCGTGGTGGATGACATTCCGTTCCACACCGTCTACCTGCACGGCCTGGTCCGCGACGCCAAGGGCAAGAAGATGTCGAAATCCCTCGGCAACGTCATCGACCCGTTGGAGATCATCGACGAATACGGCGCCGACGCCCTGCGCTTTGCCAATGCGGCGATGGCCTCGCTTGGCGGCGTGCTGAAGCTGGATACCCAGCGCATCGCGGGCTACCGGAACTTTGGCACCAAGCTCTGGAACGCCTGCCGCTTTGCCGAGATGAACGGGGTGTGGGAGGGTCATGCGACCGGCCCCGCGCCGTCGCCCGCCGCGACCGCGAACAAGTGGATCATCGGTGAAACCGCCCGCACCCTCGCCGAGGTCAACGAGGCGCTGGAAGCGTTCCGCTTCGACACCGCCGCCGATGCGCTGTACAAATTTGTCTGGGGCAAGGTCTGTGACTGGTATGTCGAATTCGCCAAACCCCTGTTCGACGGCCCCGACGCCGCCGAGACGCGGGCGACCATGGCCTGGGTCCTCGACCAGTCGATGATCCTTCTGCACCCCTTCATGCCCTTCATCACCGAAGAGCTGTGGGGCACCACCGGCAAGCGGGAAAAACTCCTCGTCCACACCGACTGGCCCACCCTGCCCGCCAGCCTGATCGACCCGGACGCAGCACAAGAGATGACCTTCGTCACCACCCTGATCGACGACATCCGTTCTGCGCGCGCCCAAGTCCACGTCCCCGTCGGCCTGAAAGCCGACCTCGTGGCGACCAGCCTGACCGATGTCGCACGCGCCGCCTTTGCCCGGAATGAGACCCTCATCAAACGCCTTGCCCGCGTGGACAACGTCACCGAAGGCCCTGCCCCCAAAGGCAGCATCGCCGTCGCGTCGGAAGGCGCCGCCTTTGCCATCCCGTTGCAAGGCCTGATCGACATCGCCGAAGAAAAGTCGCGCCTCGAGAAAGCCCACGACAAGCTGGCCAAGGAAATCGGCGGCCTCAAAGGGCGGCTCAATAACCCCAACTTCGCCAAATCCGCGCCCGAGGATGTGGTGATGGAGGCACAAGCCAACCTTGACGCGCGGATGGACGAGGCGGCCAAACTGCAAGCCGCCCTGACCCGCCTGGCCGAACTCGACTGATTTCACCTTTTCCCAATTATCCTCGGGGGGTGAGGCGCGGCACGCGCCGAGGGGGGCAGACAGCCCCCCGCTGTTACAGCACCCGGTCTAGCGCCCCGATCAGCCGCGTCACATCTGCCGCACTGGTGTAGTGCACAAGGCTCAACCGCAGCACGCCCTTGTCCATGTCCACCCCCATCGCCTGCAAGGGTCGGACGGCATAGAAATCACCCGCCCAACAGCCGATGCCATGCTTGGCCAACTCCTCCGACACCGGCACCGCATCGCGGTCCAGCGCGACCGCCACGGTCGGCGCACGCGCGACAGGATCGCGTGGCCCGATCAGTCGCACGTCATTGCGCGCGGCCAGATAGTCGATCAGCGGGGTCACCGCCGCAATTTCGGCGTCGCGCATCAGATCATGCACCGCACGGTTGCGCGCCGCCGGATCGGGTTCGGGCGCGAAATGGCGGGAATGGAGCGCATCGATATAGTCCGCGATCCCGGCGCAGGCCGCGATCTGGGCATGGTCCGGCCCGGCAGGCGTGAAGCGCTTATAAAGCGAATCTGCGTTGAAAAAGTGCGATTGCGCCGGCAGTTCCATCCCGAACGCCCGACGGACCACCATGATGCCCTGATGCGGGCCATAGGTCTTGTAGGCTGAGAACAGATACACATCGCAGCCAAGCGCCGCCACATCGGGCAACCCGTGCGGCGCATAGCTGACCCCGTCCACCACCGTCCGCGCACCTGCGCTGCGTGCCATCGCGCAGATACCCGCGACATCGTTGATCTCTGCCACGACGTTGGAGCAATGCGGGAACGCCACCATCCGCACCCGCCCATCCGCCAGCAGCGCTGCCAGCCCTGCCGGGTCCAGATGCCCGGTCTGCGGGTCGATCTGCCA
The DNA here is from genome assembly GCA_046589965.1 of Paracoccaceae bacterium. Taxonomy (GTDB): domain Bacteria; phylum Pseudomonadota; class Alphaproteobacteria; order Rhodobacterales; family Rhodobacteraceae; genus JAJNPS01. Next base: position 4,784 of record JBKJVF010000099.1, on the reverse strand, counting down.
TTCGCGGACCTCGATCCCCTCATCGGCCAGCCGCCGCCAGACGCCGGAATTCGCCTCATGATCCTGATTGGTCACGACAATCGCGGCATTTTGCCCGCGCAACCACAGGCGCACCGCATTGGCCAGCACAAAGGTATTGGCGCTGGTCGACGGGCCAAAGGACAGCTCGTCATACTCCACCCCCATCATCGCCGACAGCCTATCGCGCGCCTCGTCCATCTCCTGTCCGCCCAATTGACCCGCTGGCTGCGGCGATCCGGGCTGGACCTTGCGGTCGATGTAGAAACGGGTCAGCCGGTCCACCACCTGCTGGCAGGGATAGGACCCACCCGCGTTATCGAAAAACGCATGCGTCGACAGCACGGGGGACGCGAACGCCGGAAACTGCGCGCGCACGAAATCAAGATCAAATGGCATCGGGGGCTCCTTTGGGCGAATGTTTGGCCCGTCCCATCTGTAGGGTCAAGCGCTCGCTCCGTGTTTCACGGCGGGCAAAGTTGGACGTTTCTGCACAATGACGCAGCGTTTCACAGGCTTTTGTCACATTTTCTTGCAAAAACGCCCTCAACGGCTTGCCGTCGGGGCATTACCGTCCCAATTTGCAGGCTTCCCCGGATGGCCGCGTAAGATGATTAGTCAGGGGGTGTAACAGTAAAGTTTAAGCGCGCCCGAACTTAAGCAAACAAGCCGGGCCCAAACATGTGAGGAATGCCATGACGCGCACTTTTCTTTTGGTCGCCACGTCAGCCTTGTCCTTGGCCACCGCAGCAGCCTACGCCGCCGATGAAGAGTTGACGGTCTTTGACTGGGCCGGATTCGAGGATCAGTCCCTGGTCGAAGGTTACGTCGAAAAATATGGCCAGATGCCGACCTACGCTTTCTACGGCGATGACGACGAGGCGTTTCAGAAAATGTCGTCCGGCTTCAAGGCCGATGTGGCGCATCCCTGCAGCCAGATGGTCGGAAAATACCGCGATGCCGGCCTGCTAGAGCCGTGGGACACCTCCAAGATCCCTGAATTCGCCAACATTGCGGCCCGTTTCCTTGATGCGCCGACGATCAAGGATGATGGCGGCGTGTGGTACATTCCGACCGATTACGCCTACACCGCCATCGCCTACAACAACGAACAGGTCACGGCGGAAGAGGCCTCGACCCTGCAGATATTTGTCGACCCGAAATACGCAGGCCGCATCTCCCTGCCCGACAACAGCGACGACATCTGGTCGCTGGCGCTTTTGGCCACCGGCGTGTCTGACTGGACCAATGTGACGGATCAACAGTTCGACGCCGCCGCCGCGTGGCTGCGCACCGCCCACGCCAATGTCCGCGCCTATTGGGCCGATCCGTCGGAACTGGCGCAGCTGATGAAGACCGGTGAGGTCGTGGCGTCGTTCTCATGGAATGACGGCGTGGCCGCGATGAAGCGAGAAGGCGTCCCCGTCACCTTCAACCGCACCCCCGAAGGCGGCGCTGCGACCTGGTTCTGCGGCTATGTGAACTTCAAGGACGCACCTGGGTCCGAAGACAAGGCCTATGACTTCGTCAATGCCTGGCTGGAGCACCGGTCGGCCAAGGGCCTGCTGGCAAACTTCGGCTATGCCCATGCCAACGACGCCGCCATGGCCGAAATCACGCTGGACGAGCTGAAGGCGGGCGACGTCGATCCGGTCGAGGGCACGCTGCTGAGCCAGACGCCGCTCGACCCCGCCATGCGCGAGCGGATGTTGGAAGAGTTCGAGCTGATCAAGTCGGGGTTCTGAGGGGGTCATTTCGCGATTAGGCGAAGCGCCCGGGGGAAACCCCGGGCGTTTTCGTTTCGGGGGGGCATTGCGAAAAATTCAGCGGGCGATTTCACGACCGATGCAGACCCAGCACCGCTTTTGCTAAGGACGGGGTAGACGCAGGCCGGCGCTATTGCGCCGTGTCGACCCACACATTTTCCTATCTCGACCGCCGTGACGCAGATGCAGCGATGCGGCAACTGCCCGGTCTGGAACTGCAGGCAGAGGCCGCGCGACAAGGATATGGCACGGCGATGCTGCCATGTATCATTGGGTCCGCGATCCCGCGCTGATCCGTGTGCCGGGCACCGGGACACACGACACCTTGGCAGCCTGGCTTCTGACCCACCCCGATCTGCGCCGCATGGAAGGGGCCCGTGTGTTCGCAGGAATGATTGCCAAGGCTATCGGCGAACAAAGTGACAAGGCATGCGGGGCGCAATTGGCGGCATCGGGTTGATCCTTGGTGCGCATGGGCAACTCTGCACACGCGTCCCTGAATTCAGCGAGCGGATGTCCCCCAACCCATTTCCAGCGCGCGGCGCAGATGTGACATGGCCTCTTCTCCGATCTGCTGCGCGAGCAGAGCTTCGATCTCGCCAAGTGCCTTTCGCGCGTCGGTGGCGAGCTGCATGCCTCGCGGTGTCATGACAACAAGCTTCTGGTTGCCTCGTGCCGGGTCGTCTTCCAGCCGAAGCCAGCCCAGCGACTGAAGTTCACGCAGTGTTTTCGAAATGGCCTGACGTGACACCTGCATTCTCTGGGCGATCTGTGCGGCATGGGTGGCACCGCAGTCGAGGTTTCCGAACAGGACAAGGTGAGGTTCGGTGATGTCTGCGTAACCAGATCCTTTCAGGCGTCCGATCAAGCCGCGCAGAATGGATTGGGATGCCGCCTGCAACAAGACGGTGAGCGGCTCTGACATGCCACTCACATCCGTTTCACTTGTAAACTTGGTTGACATCTTGCTGCCTGCCGTCCTATATCGTCAACCAAGTTTACAATAGCGGAGCACCGGATGACCAGCCTCAACCACATACTTCGCACGAACGCCGCAAGCTGTCTTGGGTTTGGCGCCGCGTTCCTTTTCGCTTCGGGCCCTGTCAGCGCCTTTCTTGGCACCATTCCGCCGAAGGTGCTGATCGCGATTGGCGTCGGTCTTGTGGTCAATGGCATGCATTTGGGCTTGGCCTCGTTGCGCACAGTCCCGCGCAGCGCAGAAATCATCTGGTTTTCCGCAGGAGATTTGCTGTGGTGGATCAGCTCCCTGGCACTCGTCGCCTCGGGGTTCTGGATCACGACACCTTCCGGCGTGGTCAGTGTCCTTGTCGTGGCCATGGCTGTCGCTGCTCTTGGGGTCGCACAGCTTGCCATCCTTGGCCTATCCAGAAGCGGCTTATCCGCAAAGGATCACTGGCAAAGGATCGGTCGTTCGTGGCTTTCGTTGCCGACCTGGGTCAAGATCTGGCTCTTTGCGCTGAATGCAGCGTTCCTTGCCGCACCCATTTTCCTGTCTTGGGCCGACACGCATGTGATCCTGATCGCCTATGCTGCGTCCGGGCCGCTTCTCCTGGGCTTTGCCTTGTACGAAGGAGGCATGACGCGGCTCATGGGGATAGGGCATCTGATGCCTTGGATACCTCTGCTCGGATGGACGGGATACTGGTTGACGGCTACGCCTGAAACCGGGGAGCCCTTTATTTATATGGCGATTCTCGTCGCGCTGGTCGCCATTTGTCTTGTGTTCGACATCTACGATCTCATTCGATGGGCGCGCGGAGAGCGCAGAGTGCTGATCGCGCCCGCTGTCGACGAAGGACCGAAAAAACCCGCATGGCCGTCGTCGTTCACCTGAGAATGCTGTGATGCGTGACGCATGACCGGTAGGTTCGGAAAAGTCTTTCGGCCCGATCAACGGGCCGCTATGAGCCGAAACCGGACGCATAAGAAAATCGCGGCGTCTCACCTGTCCCAAGCCCCCCAATCCTTACCAAACCCTTAACCACCACCCCCTAATCCCTTGATATCCCTCACCCCACCCCAATGTCCCACGGTGGGACACCCCGCCCTTGCACGCCCCCCCTCCACGCCCTATATTCCTCCTTGTCCGGGGCAACTCGGACTATGGCGATAAACGCACCTGTAATAAGCGGCTCGGACCCGGGGGCGGTACCCGGCGACTCCACCAACAACCCCGTTCATTGCGGGTCATGGGGTCGAAATAGGATAGACGAACGTCTAAAGAGGCCAGCTTTCGCTCGGTAGGTACCACCGTCATCGGACCACAAGTACAGTTGCCAATGACAACCGTGCTCCGGCAATGGCTCTTGCAGCGTAAGCTGTTCGAGTCGCCGAAACTAAGCCCTTACGCTTAGCCGCGTAAGGCGGGGTTCGCAGGCACCTGGCAACAGAAGCCTGCACTTTCCTCCCCCCTTTGCTTGCACCGCCCGTGACCGCTTGTCGGCCGCCGATTTCCGGCTTGTCCGATGCAAAGCTTGGGCGCATCTTTGCGCATGCGCGGCGTCGTGGTGATCCTGCTGGTCTGCCTCGTCGCCCGTCCGGTTGTGGCCTGCGACACCGCCCTTTTGTTGGCCGTCGATGTGTCGGGCTCCATCAGTCTGGACGAATACAGGCTGCAGATGGAGGGCCTTGCCGATGCGCTGGAGGACCCGAGGGTCGTGGCGGCGCTGGTCGACGGGCAGAAGCGGCTGGCGCTGGTGCAATGGTCGGGCAGCCGCCATCAGAGGTTGGCCCTGCCCTGGCAAACCATCACAACTCCCCAGGACGTGGCCGCCATCGCGACGCGTGTCCGCCAGATCCGTCGGCCGCAATTGCGCACCGTCACGGCGATCGGCGAGGCGATCCGGTTTTCGTTGGCCGCATTTCCCGGTGCTTCCGATTGCACCCGCAATGTGATCGACATTTCCGGCGACGGCGCTGAAAACGAAGGCATGACCTTGCGCGCCGCGCGTGGCGAGGCGGCGGCGGGGGGCGTCACGA
>JBKJVF010000267.1:0-13310 GCA_046589965.1 Paracoccaceae bacterium | reverse complement strand
GGCAGCTATGCCGAACTCGCGCCACAACCAGCGCGAGGCGGCAAGCATGTCGTCATCTTCGATCAAGAGGATGTCATCGATCACCCCGCGCGCGATCTGGAAAATCCGTTCGTCGGTCTTGCGGCAAGACATGGTGGGGACGCGGCTGGTGACCGCATCGAGACCAACTAGCTTGCCCGCCTTCAGACTGGCGGCAAGGGTCGGCGATCCGACGGGCTCAACCCCGATGATCCGGACGCCGGGCCGCAGGGCGCGGATCACCGTGCCCAGCCCCGAAATCAGTCCACCCCCCCCAATGGCAACCACCAGAGTGTCAAAGTCACCCGCCTGTTCAACCAGCTCCAGCCCGATGGTGCCCTGTCCGGCCACGACCTGCGGATCGGCGAAGGGGTGGAAATAGGTGGCCCCGGTTTGCGCGACATCGGCGCGGGCGGCCGCATCGGCGGTGACGAATTCGTCGCCCGCGATGGTGACCGTCGCGCCCCAGCCCCGCATCGCCGCCGCCTTGGCGGGCGAGACGCCCGAGGGCACATAGATCCGCGCGGCTTGTCCCGCGACCGATGCGGCCCGGGCGACGGCTACGCCGTGATTGCCGCCCGATGCCGCGACGATGCCAGCGGCGATCCGGTCCGGTTGCAGGTCTGTCAGCCTGCTCATGGCACCCCGCGCCTTGAACGACCCGGTCACCTGATGCAGTTCCAGCTTTGCCACCACCTCGGCCGCTACCGGCAATGGCTCGCGCGCGCGTCCAAGAACCATCACCGGGGTCAGACGTATATGGCCCGCAATGCGGTCCCGTGCCTGCTGTACATCCGAAAGCGCGATCATGCTGCGGCTCCGGTCAGGTCCATGGGCAGGCCCTTGGCGGGGGCGGCGACGACCAAGACGCAGTTTCCCGGAGCAACCCGCCCCAGATGACGCCTGCCGAAAACGATCCCGTCCAGCGCGTAGCAAAGGGTTACCGGGCGAAAGGCGGTGTCCCAGGGGCGGTGGATGCGTCCGGCGGGCTGGCCTGCGAGCACCGGGGTGCCAAGCTCGTGAAATGGCTCAAACACGCCATCGTCGTCGGCATAGACATAGGCTGCGGGGCCCGGCAGATCGAGGATGTCGCCTGCGGGTTGCGGCGTGTTGCCTGTCGGTTCGATCACCCCCAGATGGGCCAGCACATTCCGCACGCCCTTGCGGCAGATGTCCAACGCATCCAGCGACACCGTCCCGCCGCCGCGCATTTCGGTGCCGACGGTGGTCAGCCCGGCCCGGCAGGCTGTCGCGGTCGCCGTGCGCGGGTCGCCCAGGTTGCCGATCACAACCGTATTCGGCGCACCAAAGGCACGCACGGCGGCGACGTTGCGCGCATAGTGCCGGGCATCCTCGACCGGTTCGATGATCGCACTGGGAAGGATCTGCAGCGACGATCCGCCCGAATGCAGATCTAGAAACGCATCGCCCATCGGAAAGATATGGTCGGTCAGATAGGCCGCGATCTGCTGGGTGATCGTGCCCCTGGGGTCGCCCGGAAACGCCCGGTTGAGGTTGATCCCGTCAACCGGAGAGGTGCGCTTGGCAGACGTGCAGGCATGCACGTTGTTGGCGGGCATCAGGATCAGGCGGCCGCTGACCTTTGCGGGATCAAGGTCGCGGATCATTTCGGAAATGGTGATCGACCCTTCGTATTCGTCGCCATGGTTGCCGCCTTCGAGGATCACCGTTGGCCCCGTCCCGTTCGCGATGATGCCGATGGGCAGGCGGGTTACCCCCCAGGCGTCATCATGCGGCGAATGGGGGAACATCACGAACCCAGCCTGACGACCCGGTTTGTCGAAATCGACGGTGGCAAAGGCGTTTCCGGCGGGGCGGTCGGGCGGGGTCATCGGGGTGTTCCTGTCATTGTCTGTCCGGGTGGAATGGGTCCACCGATAGCAGCGATTTCGCGGGCCAGTGCGGTGGCGGCGGCCGCGTCAATTGCACCGAATTCATAGGCGAAATCCATGGTTTCGCCGGGCGGCAGGCAGACCAGTTGTCCGCGCCGCCCAGCCGCTGCCAGACCATCGGGATAAGCCGTGGAGGGCATCATGAACCCGGCCGCATCTTCATCGCCATTGCGGATGATCCAGCGCACCGCCAAGGGAAGTTCGCGGGTCCGCCACGTCACGAAATCCGCCGTGCCGTCCGGGTGCAGTTGGGCGGCATGGGTCTGTCCGTCCGGACCGGAGGCAGGCAGCAGCACCGCAACACTTTCGCCCGCCATGGAGCCGGACGCGGGCACATTGCGCGACAGGGACGCCTGCGGCGCGGTCCAGGCGGCGGCATCGCGTTCGGCGGGCGAAGCATTCGGCGCCGGTTTGCCGGCGTTGCGGATCAGGACGTCACCATCCTGCGCCGTATCGATGAAACGGCCGCCGTCGGCAGGGCGGAAATTGACATGGGCCAGATAGAGCAGGTTCATCGGGCGCTGCTGACGGTTCTGGATCCCCATACGAACGCTGATCCGGGTGCTGCCCTGTCTGATCCGCAGACTGGCCGTGGCATCGTAACTGTGGCCAAAGGCGCGGGTCTGGCGGGTGGTACCGGTCAGCGTGACGGCCATCGCGCCATCCAGACTTTCCAGCCGGATCAAGGCGTTGTCATAGCGCGCACTGGGCAATTCGCCGTGCAGCGGATGGCTGTCGTCAGGCCCGGGATTGCCCATCGCCGCCGCCCCGCAATGCAAAAGGAGCCCGCCGTAATTGCCCAGATAGTCTGCGGTGTCTTGCGGTTCGTCGAAGAGCGACCCCATGGTCAACCGCCGCCCAAGGAACGTCGCATCCCACACCTGCTGGCCCTGAAACGGCAGCACGATCACCTCGCCCGCACCATTCAGGATGCGCAGGGCGGCCACCCCGGATGGGTAACGAAAGCCGGTCACCACAATGCCGCCTGCTTGGGCGAACGTCCGTTCCTGCAGGCCGAACTGGTCGGGGTACAGGGGGATCTCGACCGGGCCCGTCATCGGATCGTCCATGGCGAAAGCTGGTTTGGCTCGACCGTATGGCCCATTCGCCTGAGCAATTCGTCCGCTGCCGCCCGGATGTCTGCCAGAAGCGCGCGTTCGTCCAGATGGGGAAACTGGCCCGCCTCCAGCACGATCCGCCCGTCGATGACCACCGTATGCACTGACCGCGACCGCGACGCATAGACCAGATTGCGGATCATGTCGGTTGACGGCACCATCTCGGGGCGGTCCAGCGTGTGGATCACGATGTCGGCGCGCTTGCCCGTCTCCAGCCTGCCGATGCGATCCTCCAGCCCCGCGGCGCGCGCGCCCGCGACCGTGGCCATCGACAACCCGTCCTCGGCAATCAGGAAACGGCGGTCGCCGTGCACATCACGGGCCGCAAGGATGGCAAGGCTCGCCTGCCGCCACAGGTCGAAATCGTTCGACCAGTTCGCGGAATCCGAGCCCAGCGCAATGTTCGCGCCGCGCCGCCACAACTCGGCATGCCGCCCGTGGACCGAGCCGCCGTGCCCCCACATCATCGAGGCCGCAGGTGCCCAGGCAATCGAAGTTCCCTTATCGACCAGCACATCGCATTCCGCATCCGTCAGGTGGTTGGCATGCCCAAAGGTCACGTTGCGATCCAGAAATCCGATGTCGTTCAGGTGCAACAAGGGGTCCTTGCCGAACCGCTGGCGGTCGGCCTCGGTGTCGGCGGGGCTGTAGGACTGGTGCAGGTTCAGCGTCACGCCCGCCCCATCGGCCCTGGCCTTGGCGGCCATCATCAGCTCTTCGCTGGCCGTTCCGAGGCCCAGGATTGCCACATGCCCCGTCACCAGCGCGTCCGGCACGGCGTTGCGCGCCAGTTCGGTGCCCATAAGCGCCAGCGCCTCGCCCCGCGTTCGGGGCGCGCGCGTCAGTTCGGTGCGGATGCGGGCCTGCGCGGCACAGGTCTCGCAGCCGTCACCCGGCGCGTCCAACATGCCTTGGGCAAATCCTTGCGGCTGGTCCCAGATGAACGGATCGGCCAGCACGGCACGGATGCCCACCATTTCCGCTGCGCGCGCCGCAGCCGCCGGGCTGAGGACGGTGCCCGCCTCCAGAAAGCAGGTGGTGCCGTTGCGGACCATTTCGAGGCAGGCCAGCAGCACCGACAGAAATTCCTCTTCATCGTTCACGGTGTTGAAGAACCGGCTTTCGAAACTGTCGAAGGCGTCGCTTTCGGCCAGCTGGTCCGGCAGCGCGCCGCGAAAGATCTGGAACGAGGCATGCAGGTGGCATTCGACAAAGCCGGGATGGACCGGCGCCCCGCCCGCATCGACGCTGCGTGCCGCAGTGAACCGGCGGGCGATGACGGCATCCTCGCCCACGGCAAGGATCACGCCTTTGTCGATGGCTATCGCCCCGTCGGGATAGACCGCATTGGAGGCGTCCATGGTGATGACGTAACCATGCCGGATCAGCAGATCGATGCGCTGCGGGCCGTCCTGGGTGGGTGGGGTCATGCAAGGTCCTCCTTCATCAGGATCGGGGATGAGGCCGCCCAGCCAAGCGCCACGATATCCCCTTTGTGCAGGCCCTCGGCTTCTTCTTCGCGCAGGTCGGCAGACAGGGGCGCGCCGCCGGGACCGGCAATGGTGATGCGCACGCAATGGCCCAGATAGACCTGATCGGTCAGTCGACCCTCGACCGCGCAGCCCGCAACCTCGGCCCTGCCGGGTTCGCGCAGGCGCAACGCCTCGGGGCGCAGCAGCAGGATCGCCGCGTCGCCCGGCGCCATCCCCGGCACGGTCGGGGCAGACAGGTGCACACCGCCCACGTCGATGGTACTGCGCGCGCCATCCTGCCCGACGATCCGGCCACGCAACAGGTTGGTCTGCCCGATAAAGCCTGACACGAAGACCGAATTCGGCCGGCGATAGATGTCTTGCGGGGACCCCGTCTGCACGATCCGCCCGCCTTGCAGGATGGCGATGCGGTCCGACATCACCAGCGCTTCGGTTTGGTCGTGGGTCACGAAGACGAAGGTCGCACCCAACTTGCGCTGGATTGCCCTGAGTTCCAGCTGCATCTGTTCGCGCAGTTTCAGGTCCAACGCCGAAAGGGGTTCGTCCAGCAGCAGCACCTTCGGCTCTGCCGCCAGCGCGCGCGCCAATGCCACGCGTTGCGACTGACCGCCTGACAGCTGTCCGGGCATCCGGTCCCGCATTCCCTCAAGCCGCACCAAGGCCAGCATTTCCTCGACCCTTGCGGCAATCCGCGCCGCAGACCACCGGCGCAGACGCAACGCATAGCCGATGTTCATACCGACGCTCATATGCGGGAAAAGCGCCCCGCGCTGAAACACCAGGTTCGTCGGGCGCTGCTCGGCCGCAAGGTCGGTCACGTCCTGGCCGTGGATTGACACCCGGCCTTGCGTCGGGGATTCGAACCCCGCGATGATGCGCAACAACGTGGTCTTGCCACAGCCGCTTGGCCCCAGAAGTGAGACGAACTCACCCGACTGCACCGCAAGCGACACATCGTCCAGCGCCAGGGCGTTGCCAAAGCGTTTGGTAAGACCGTTGATCGCGACGGCGGGGGCAGTCATTGCGGACCCCGCTTGCCGAACAGATTCGAAGCTGCGACCAGCGTCACCAGGAGCGCGAACAGCGCGGTCGCCAAGGCGTTGATCGCGGGGTCCACCCCCCGGCGCATCAGGCCCCAGACCAGTACCGGCACCGTTTGCTGATTGCCGATGTTGAACCATGTCACGACGAATTCATCCAGCGACAGCGCGGCAGCAAGCAGGCAGGCCCCGACCAGCGAGGGGCGGATCAGGGGCAGGGTGATGTCCGTGAATGCCCGCAGACGGCTGGCCCCCAGATCGCGCGCCGCCTCCAGCACCGAGAAATCGAAATTCTGCAGGCGGGCGTTCATGGTCAGGATCACAAAGGGCAAACAGACCAGAACATGGCCCAGCATCGCATTGCGCAGCCCTTGTTGCAGCCCGATCGCATGGAACATCACCGCCAGCGCAATGCCGGTCACCAGCAGCGGCACGACGGCAGGCAGCAGGCTGAAGGCAAGCAAGCCTTGCCGCAGCCGCAAAGATTTCCGGGCCAGGATCCCGAACGAACAGGCGCAGCCGATGACCCCGGATATCAAGGCCGTGCCCACCGCCAGGATCAGGCTGTTGCGCAGTGCGGCGGCCATCTGCGGATTGTCCAGCGCAGCAGAGTACCAGTCCAGCGTCAGCCCCTCGATCGGCAGACTGAGCCGTGGCGAGGTCGAAAACGAAAAGATCACGGTCACGAAGACCGGCAGGTACAGAAACAGCACCACCAGGATTACGAACAACCGCGCAAATCCGGTCAGCATCGGCTGACCCCACGCAACAGGCCAACTACGGCAAAGCAGGCCATCATCATCGCGCCGATGGTCACAAAAGACAGCGCCGCACCCAGCGGCCAGTTGGCGCCGATGCCGCGGAACTGGTCGGCAATGATGTTACCGATCATCGTGCTTTGCATGCCCCCGACCAGCGACGGCGTGACGAAATCCCCTGCCGACAGCAGAAAGGCAAAGGCAAAGGCGGTGGTGACGCCCGGCAACACCATTGGCAGCAGCACGGTACGAAGCCTTTGCCAAAACCCCGCGCCCAGGTCGCGTGCGGCTTCCAGAAAATCGTCGGATACGTTCAGCATGGCGGAGTAGATCGGCAACACGGCCAGCGGCAGCAGCAACCCACATAGCGTGATGACAACGGCCAGTTGCGAATAGATCAGAAAGTCCAAGGGTTCGTCGATCAGCCCCAGATACTGCAGCGTCGTGTTCAGCAGGCCCTGTTTTCCCAAGATGGTGCGCCAGGCATAGATGCGGACCAGATAGCCGCTGAACAGCGACAAAAGTACCAACTGCAGGATCAGCGCCCCGCGCCGTTCCAGCACGAACCGCATGACATAAGACAGCGCAAAGGCCAGCGGCACCACGATGGCGGCCGTGACCATTCCCACCTGAATGGTGCGGATCAGGACATCGCGGTAAAGACCGGTTGTCAGGATGCGCTGATAATTGGCCAGCGACAGATCAGGGATCAGCGTGAAACCGTCGGCGCGCCAGAAGCCGAGGACGAACAGCGCTGCCAGCGGGATAACCAGCAGAACCGCATAGACAAGGAACGCGGGCAACAGCGACGCGGCGGATGCCACAAGCGGCTGATCCTGTGCGGCCATGTTGCCCGCGCGCCCTGTGCTAGGACGCCTTGAAGGTCTGCCAAGTTTCGACCCAGGCACCGGCCCCCACGATGTCGCCTTCGCCATTTTGGCTGGGCACGACGACCTGCGTGACAAGGATGCCACCACCGGGCTGGCGCACGTTGTCGAAGGGATAAAGATCGCGCACCGTCGGGTCCATCAGGTCAAACGCCGCCTCGACCGTGCAGGCCGACCCGAGTTCAACCGCCAGAGCCGCATTCGTTTCGGCCGAGGTCATGAAGTCGATGAAGGCATAGGCGTTGTCCAGATTGGGTGCATCGACGGCAATCGCGTAGGCATCCGACCAAAAGAACGTGCCATCCACCTCGGGCGAGCCGACGACCAGCTTTACCCCCTTGTCGCGCGCGATCAGCGTCTGGTAGGCCCAGCCGCCAACCCCGATCGACGCATCGCCCCGGATCAGCACATCGGCCATGTCGCCATGTGACGCGCCAACTGCGACAACGTTCGGCTTGACCGCAAGCATCGCCGCCAGCACTTCGTCAAGTTGCGCCTGCGTCAGCCGGTGCGGTTCCGGCATGCCGAGCGACACGGCCCAAAGCCAGATGTTGCCAAACGGATCGTCCAGCAGCACCAGTTCGCCCTTGAACTTGGCATCGGCAAAGTCGGTGTATTTGGGCGGCATCGCCTCCCACTTCTGCGGATTGAACACGCAAGGCTCGTCGCCCCAGATGATGGGGATGCCATAGGTTGCCCCGTCGCGAACCAGCCACGGCGCATCCTTGAACGCCGGAAACAGCCCCGCCGCCGTCGGAATGCGCGACAGATCAAGCGGCTGGAACAGCTCCACCCCGCCCTCAAGCATCGCTTTCTGGAAATCCTTGTTGGGCGTCAGAAGGTCCATCGCCCCGCGCCCGCCGGTGTTGAACCGCGTCAGCGCCTCGTCTGCCGCAGACTGGAACGACGCCTGCATGACAATGTTGTTCTGCGCCAGAAATTCCTTGGCGACGTTGCCGCCGTGTTCGCCATCCCAGCCAAGAAAGTTAAGATCGCCCCCCAGCGTGGCTTGTGCAAAGCCCGCCTGTGACGATGCGAATGTACCCATTGTGGCAAGCCCGGCTGCCCCCTGCAGAAAGCGGCGGCGATCAAGGCGCGAATGAAGCTTGTTGTCGAGAACGCATTTCAGTCTGGGGTCCATGAGAATCTCCATTGAAGGCGCACGCGGGCGCTGTCATTCGGGTATGGCAAAGACAATGCTGAACAAGAGGCAAGCCATGCGCATTTGCGCCATGGGCACCGGGCAACGGTCAAGATGGATCACCATGACGGAAACCTCTTGCAACCTCGTGATTGACTTTGGATCGGTTCTTATATGAAGTCAAGAACCACCAATGAAGCGGGGTGCGCGTAAGTGGAGCCTCTTGCAAAGTCTGGTTATGCCGCACCGGCCCTGGAAAAGGGGCTGGATATCATCGAGCTTTTGTCGGCCAGTGATGGTCAGATGACCGCCCGGTCCATCGCTGAACAGCTTGGCCGGTCCAAGAGCGAGATTTTCCGGATGGTCTATGTGCTGGTCGAACGCGGCTATCTGCTGCGCGATCCGGTGACGGACCAGCTTGGTCTCAGCAACAAGCTGTTCGAACTGGGCATCCGCACCCCCAGATCGCGCAAGCTGACCGAAGTGGCTATCCCGGTGATCGAGCAGTTGGCCAACCAAGTTGGCCACTCCGCGCACCTTGTCGTGGTCAGCGGCGGCGAAACCATCGTCATTGCGACGGCGACCGGCGACACCGAAACGAGTTTCAACCTGCGTCTGGGTTACCGCCGCCCTGCGCTTGATGCCGCCTCGGGCCGCGCGATCATCGCCTTTCAGACGCCCGAGGTGCGGGCGCGCATGATCGCCGAAAGTCAGCGGATTTCGCGCAGTTCGGTTGATATGGCGGCCCTTTCAGCGCTGCTCGACTCGATCCGCGAGGCCGGACATCTGGTGGTGGACAGCCTGGTCCTTGTCGGCATCACGGATGTCTGTGCCCCGATCCTTGCCCGCAACGGCAGCGCCCTTGCCAGCATCGTGGTGCCCTGCCTTCGCCGGATCGGATCGGACGATGGGCAGGAGGGGATCGTGCGCCACCTGATGGCCGCCAGCCGCGAAATCAGCGAAGGGCTGCTGTGACTGCCCTGGACAGGTGATATCAGGGCAGCCGTGTTGGAGCTGGCGCGTCCAGAAAGGCCGCGTCAGTCTGACCCAAGAGCCGATCTGACCCAGTCCAGCCGAGCAGGTGGCACAAGGCCCAGATTATAGAAATTGAACCCATCCACATGCTCCGCCGCCTGTCCGACGCGCGCCTCAAGGTCCGCACGGTCGCGCAGGTTGGGATGAAAAAGCTGAAAGCCCGCGATCAATGTCCGGTCTGCGCCAAGAAGCGTTCGGGTGGCGGCCATCAGCGGGCCGATCCGCGCGGTATCGGTGAAATAGGCGCAGTGCAGGATGCCGTCGACATGCGGCACGATGGACGGAAGGTCGATGCCACCGACCCAGGTCCCTTCGGCATCGATCAGCAACAGGCGTGTCTCGGGCGGTGTTGCCGCGCGGATCTCTGCGATCAGGGATGTAACGGGTTCCGACCGCCAGTCCAGAAACGCGCGCAGCGCCGGGAAACGGGCAAAGCTGTCGGGACCATTTGCCGGGAAGTCAGGGAAAGCGGCCTTCGGCAATTCCCGCGCAAACGCCGCATCCAGCAGCGTGACGACCGTGGCGCGCGCTTCTGCAATCGGCACCTTGGCGGCGGTCGCGCGTTTGATGCAGTGGTCGCAAAAGCAAAGCCCCAGAAGGAATTCGTCTTCCGGCAGCAGGCCCAGTCCGTCTTTTTCATGGTGAAAACCATGCGAGAACCCCATGAAGTCAGGGCTTTCAAGCTCGATCCGGTCGGGGCGGTAGCGCGTGCCGATCTCGGCGGCCATGGTCACCACATAGGCCCGCGCCGCCGGACTGGACGGGCAAAGCGCATAAAAGTGCGGATCGCCATGTGCAGTTCGCATCACATGGCCGGGGTGGAGCATCCCCAGCCTTGTGTTGTGCAGACAGACCGTCCAGCACGAGACCCCCATCCCCCCGGCATCGCGCCTGCGCACAAGCGCATCAAGCATGTCACCCTCGGCCTCGACGATCTGCGCCATCAGCGGCTGGATTTCCAGCCCGGCCCAGATCGCCGCGTCGGGGCGGTAATAGACGGTGCCATCTTCTGGGAAATAGACCCGGCGACGCGGGTTGCCCGGCTGCAGAAAACGGCCCGCGTGATAGGATGTTGCTAGGCTGACCATGTTGGCCCCCGCGCCGCGCATCCGTTCAATCGCCTGATCCATCCCGATATCGTGCAGATCCCACGGATAGGCCCAGATCGAAACCTCGGTCGTCATGCGCCGGTGTCCTGCCAGCCGCCACCGATCACCATGCCCCTGGGCACCAGCCATTCATGATGGCGCAGGATTTCGCCCCCGACATCCTCAAGGTCAATCGCCCGTTTCTCCAGCGCGATCACGCTGGCATCGCCCGTGGCACCGAGGGCGAAAGTTCCCAGATCGGGTCGCCGGACGGCGGCGGCGGGCTGGTTCGTCGCGGCCGCCACGACCTTTGCAAGGGGCATCCCGAGTGCGAGAAACTTGGTCATCGTGCGCAAAAGGTCCCATGCCGGGCCGTTGATGCACATCGCATGAACGTCCGACGAGATGGTGTCGGGCCAAAACCCGGCCGCCGACATCGCCCGCGCAGTGCCCCATGAAAACGAGCCCATGCCGTGGCCGACATCAAAGAGCACGCCCCGCGCCCGAGCTGCGATCACGGCATCGCGGATACGTCCGTCGGCGTGAATAGGCGCGTTCGGATAGGGGCGGAAACAATGCGTCAGCACATCCCCCGGGCGCAAAAGCGCCACCGCATCGGCATAGGTCGGTGGCGCCTCGTCGATATGGCACATCAGCGGAAGCCCGGTACGGTCGGCCAGATCCAGCGCGACCACAAGCGGGTCGATCCCCGATGGCCCGCTGGCATGTCGCCCGACGCGGACCTTGATACCGATGATACAATCCGGATTGGCCAATGCCACCTCGGCTGCCTCACGCGCTGCCATCAGCCGCATGTCATGGCTTTCGCCGACCATGATCGTGGGCGAAAACGCATAGATCCCTGCGAACGAGACGTGCAGATAGACCAGCACCCGACTGACGGCGCGGTCGATCACATGCGCCTTGAAGCCGGGGAAGTTGCCGGGTCCGGCGCTGCCGGTATCGACGCTTGTGGTGACAGCGCTTTGGCGGGAATAAGCATCGGCATCGACACCAAGCGACGTGCCGCCCCAATAGACATGCGTGTGCAGGTCAATGAGCCCCGGGGTCACGATGTTGCCCGACACATCGCGCCGAACGGTGCCTTGCAGGCCGTCGCCTACCGCCGCGACCTTGCCGCCGGAAAAGGCCACGTCGGTCACGCGGTCGATGCCCTGTGAAGGATCCATCACCCGCCCGCCTGTCAGCACCAGATCATGTGCCATCATCTTCCTCTCAAACCCGGGCCGGCGGTCGCCGGTCTTTGCATGGCATCACTTGATCCCGCGCCGCGATGTCGTCAAGCGGCCCGAACAGAGGTACGCAGATCGGCTGATCCAAAAGGTTGAAGTGGTACCCGAGCGCGCATGTCACCCCTCTGCCATCAGTCAAGCCGCACGACACGTTCCTCGGCGATGCTTTGTTCTGCGGCCAGCACGATGCGCAGCGAATTCACTGCCGCATCCATCGATTCCGACAGATCGAGATCCTCGATGATCGCCTTCAGAAAAAACGCCTGCTCACGGTCGCACAATTCCTGATGGCCGGGCTCGTCCTCCATGGAGAACACCTCGTCCTTGCGCAGGAAATTCTTGTCCGCGCCGACGTCGGCATGATGCAGGCGGATGGCGTCGGTCTTGGTGTGTTTGTCGATATCGGCACTGTTGGACAGATCGGGGTCGGAGCGGACCTCGTCATTCGGCACCATGCTGACCGAGCCCTTTGGCCCGACGATATCCTTTACGAAGAACGCGGTTTCCGACATCATCGGACCCCAGCCCGCCTCGTACCAGCCCACCGAACCGTCATCGAAGGTGACGTGCAGGTGGCCGTAGTTCTGCTTTTCCGCCTCGCCCCACAGGGCGGCACCGATGCCATGCACGCGGACCGGTTTTGCACCCGTCAACTGGCACATCACATCGACATAATGCACGCCGCAATCGACGATGGGGATCAGGCTGTCGATCAGGTTCTTGTGCCACATCCACGCGGCACCAGATGACTGCTGGTTCAGGTTCAGGCGCATGACCAGCGGTTTGCCGAGCGTCTGCCCGATTTCGATGAACTTCACCCAGCTTGGATGGACCCGCAGGATATAGCCGAGCACCAATTTGCGGTCCAATCGGCGGGCGGCCGCGACCACGCGCGCGGCATCTTCGTTGTTGGTGGCGATGGGCTTTTCCATGAACACATGCGCCCCCGCCTCCATCGCCTTGACGGCATAGTCGGCATGGGTGTTGGGCCAGGTGTTGATCGACACGGCATCGGGTTTCAGCTCTGCCAGTGCCGCCTCGTAGTCGTCGAACAGCGGATAGCCCTTCAACTCGTCCGGTATCAGCTTGGACTTGATCGAGCGCGAACACAGGCCCACGATCTGAAACCCCGGATTGCGGTGATAGGCAGAGGCATGCGAGGCCCCCATGTTGCCCAGACCCACGACCAGTATGCGAACCGGATTTGCCAACGGAACCTCCCCCCAAAAGTTTGTCGGCGCGGACGGCTTTGTGCCGCCCGCGCCGCCCCAATCAGATCGACTGGTTGAACATGCCTGCGCGGATCGCCTCGACATCCACCTTTGCCAGACCTTCGGACAATGTGGCCGCGGCCGCGTCGGCCTTGACCTTTTCGACGTCAAAGGTGTTGGCCCCGGCGATCACTTCGTTGGAGCAGACTTCCGCGGCCTTCAGCGGCTCTGTTCCCGCGATCTTGGCGGACAGGTCGAAGAATTTCTGCCAGGACTCCATGTCGTGCCAGCCCCAGCCCTGACGCTTGTCCCAATCGCCGCGGAACACGTTCATCTGTTGCAGGATCGAGGTCGT
>JBKJVF010000116.1:0-11210 GCA_046589965.1 Paracoccaceae bacterium | reverse complement strand
AGCCGCCAAAACAGGTAGAACCCGGCGCAGGTAAGCCACGTCGTCGGCCCACAAGGCAGGTCGATAGCCCGGCTTGAGGTCGAACAGAGTGGGGATGACAAAGATGTCGCGATCGTTGGCAAGCGATAGAAATGTATTTAGGTTCCGAAGGTTACGTTCCCCATCTACGTCCGGACCAAAGGCGGCAACGGGAAGGAAGATGCGAACCGTATTGCCCTCAAGGTTGGCGACCAGGTCAAGATCGGCCGCGATGATGTCTGCTTCGAATTCCGGCCAGAAGCGCAGCCACGGGGTCTTGGCGGGATAATAGTTCACCCCTGTCAGACGCGGCAGCGAGACGACAGGCCGTGCAGGACGGGTCAACGCCGCACTCCCGGTTCGTTCGTGACTGAAGATGCGCCAACCCGTCGTCTCGTTTGTAAGGGTGGTCAATACCTTGTCCCGCGTCACCTCAAAATGTGAGATGACGCCCTGCCCAAGTGCATAGCGTACGGTCGTGGACGTCGCAGAAACCTGAACGACCGAGCCGTCTAAATGCAGAAATTGCGGTTGTGCTTCGGACCCCAGAACGACCATCCGGGTGCCATCCAGCCAGGCTTGCTGCGCGGCAAGCTTGGCCCGGGCAAAAGCGATCCCGGCAAAATGGTCGGCCAGAAGGGCAGTTTCGCCGGTATCGGACGCCGCCGAATATGCGCGCCAGGCCTGCGTCATGGCAGCCCCCACCAGTGCTTCATCGCCAAGGGTGAACTGGCGCACGAGCGCGCGTTCCGGGGGTATCCAGCTTACCGCCACATCGGGACGCTCCGTGGCTTCAAGTGCGTCGGAAAGGTAGCGGTAGTCGCTGGTCCGCTGTTGTGAAGCGGCAAAAGCTTCGGCTGTGATCCATAGCGTGACGGCCGCAAGGCCAAGAACCACTACGAACGTGAGGGTAGAGGTCAAATACCGCATCACTGATAAGGCCCCTTCCCTGCCGCAAGCTGGTCCTTGGCAGAGAGCCAGCCAGCAGTCAGGTCCATCGGGCCAAGTGGCGACAGGACAGTTAGCCGACTGACCGAAGTCTGCTCCTTGATCGGCAGCATAATGCTGACCTCGCCATCAAGAGCCCAAGCCTGTTCGGTGACCTGCTTGCCGTTCGACAAGTCGGCAATGACCACCACCTGCGCCCCGTCGGCAAGAGAATAGCCATCGGTCGTCAGAAACGGCCCGAGGGTCAGACGCTGCGCGCCGATCGCCGCTAGGCTTTCAAGTTCCAGTTCCGGCAGACCAATAGGAATCTGGGCCATGACCGAAAAGGGCACAGCATCAGAAACCAAGGACCCCAAGGTCATGGTCGCAACGGCCGGACCGGGAATGTCCCGCGCGATGAAACGGGCAAGTGCTCTGTCCTGCAGGGCAAGACCCGGGGCCAGACTGTGGCTCCCATCGGCATGGCGCAGAATGACCGAAACGCCCGTGCCATCGGGCACCGGATTGCCGTAGCCGTCGACAAGATCTGCCGACGCAACTTCGAAAACGGTGTCCGACGCGGCATCGCTCAAGGGTTCCGACAGCCTCGGCGGGACCGATTGCAGATCGGCAGTGATGCTGAGCATTGCCTTCGGGCTTTGCCGTGCGCCGGCTGCTGCACCGACGAACAAGTCCTCCGCCATGGTGCGGGGCGACAGCAGAAGGTCCGCAATGCCGCCCGTGGTCTTCGTAGCGGTCGATGCTCCATCGACGGTGATTGCAGACGGCGTTCCATCGGACACCAGGTTGCCAAGATGATCCACCACTATCGCCACGACATGCCCAGGATCCTTTCCCGCGACCAGGCTTTTCGGACCGGCGAAAATGACCAGCCGGTCAGGGTCTTGCGGGGCGATGTAGTGCGGTGTGTCGCCACCCGTCCACCCTGCCCAGGCTTGACGCTCCACTGCCGTTGTGGCCGGGTTGTAAAGCCCGAACGCGTCAGAGACGGGTGTTTCGGCCATTGCGGGATGAACCAGCACAAGGGCAGCGAGAAGCGGTCCGAGATCAGAACAGCGGGTCATGGGTCATGCTCGTGGGAAGAATGCGGAGGTTGGAATAGCCGGTGGCAGGATCCAGCGGGATGGTGCCGACAACGGCCCCCGAAGGTGAGAAATCCGCCTCTTGGGCACGTCCATTGGCAGTGATCGTGTCGGACGGCAGATCAGCGATGATGGCAATCGCGGACCCGAGGGGAACTGCCAGGCGGAACGGGGCGCTTTGGCCGGGATAAATGTTCGTCTCGACATAACCGGTATCGGCCCAGAGCGGGCGACCATCCGGACCATAAAGAAGAAGGTTGATGCCGACGATGCTCGCCGTCTCGGTTCCGGTATTGATGGCCGATCCGGTCAGGACAAGCTTGTCGCCCTCAATGCTTGAACGGATGCCATTCAGTGCGACCCCGCGATAAAGATCCCGTCCAGTGACAAGCGCGCGCGCGCTGACAGTTGCGGTTTCAGGCGGTTCGGCGAATTCCGGCGGGATGAACAGGTTCGGGTCATATTCTCCGTCGGCGCGAGCATCCTGCAAAGACAGAACACCCTCGAAGTCGATGCGGAAACCTGCGGCCTCAGCCGCAAGAAGGCGATGCGCATTCACAAGACCGGCGGCTTCGTAGCCAAGGCTTTGCCGAGCACCATGAAGGTCGGCGCCAAGCGTGACATGCGCCGCGTCGGTGTCAGAATTGGTCACCTGTCCGATGACGGCATAGCGCGCACCAAGACGCACGAGCCGCGCGCCTGAAACGGCGATGCGCGGTCGGTCAAGCCGGTCGCGGTGCAGGTCGGTCTCGGGCCGTGGCTGGCGGCGACCGACGACGTTCATGTCAAGCTTTTCCTGCCTCTGCAGCAAAAGCGGCGTCTGCACCGGGCGGAGCACGGTGGGCGCTATGTACCAGGTGCCGTCGTGCTGAACGGTGCGGATCGTCTGCACTTGACGGAGCTGGTCAAGCGGGGTGAGCCAATCCAGCGCGACGGAAAAATCAAAGATAGCCCCATCATGGCGCAGCGGCGTGATCGAAACGCCAACCAGCTTGCCATAGGATGCAACCAGTCCCCCGGTCCATCGCCAACCGAACTGCACATCCTCAAACCGACCGCGGGTTTCGGGGTCAAGCCGGGCGAAGGCAGCCTCATGTCTGCGAAAGTCGAGATCGTCGAAGTAGGCGGTGATGACGTCTTCGGCCAGTTCGGGCCGAATTAGACTTTCGCGGACCGTCAAGACCACTGCAACAGCACTGGCAAAAACCACAACAGCAAGGCCGAGAACGACGCGCCGCACGCGGGCAGGATTGCTGAAGCGGCCTTCCACACGCGTGACGGGCCGAAACTCACCCGGCCTTGTGCCAAAGGTGCGTTGCAGGGCAGAGGTGACGAAGACAAGTGCTGCCAACACCAGCGCGAACGGGGGAAGTACGCCCCACATCAGCGCATGCAGCGCCGGAATGTCGCGGCGCGGCAGAACCAAAGGCAAGGGCGGGACGTCCAGCTTTTCCCACACAACGAGCCCGTTGCCCAGCCGACTGAGTCTGGTCCAGCCGGTAAAGTGCAGCAGCGGATCATAAAAGGCGTCGTTCGAGAATACGTATTTCAGATTGTAGCGGTCCGCATTGACCAGAAACTGGCGCAGGGATCCAAGCCCGGGCACGCCGAGGTACTTCGCATTCTCAAGCCGTTCGACGGAAAAGCTGGTCAGGTCTGGCAGGCGGCGCGCAGAGTGGTAGTTGCCGTCAACCGACAGGGCCGTGGTCTGCGATGACAGATAGGCAAACTGATCGCCAAGGCCGAGCGTCAGATAGCGCCAGCGTTCGTGTTCGTCCTCTGCCATGAACTGCGCGATCGGGCTGGGGTCTACAAAGTCGGGTTGGGTGGGTTGCAGCATCGGCAAAATCGCCGGCAGGACAGCCATCACGGTGAAAGCGCCAAAGATGCTGCCAATCAAGAGGCGATGGACCCCATTTCCAAAGGCTTGCACAATCACCTGGCGCGAGCGGCCATGCAAAAGACCGTCGAACATCAAGCCAAGGAAAGGCAGGATCAGCACTGTGGCCCAGAACGTAAAGCGGTCCAGTGTAAGAATGTCGAATGCACCGCCAAGGATAGCGCGCGGTAGCGCGGTGGTGCCCCCAGTGCCCAGCAGAACACAGAGAAGCAGCGACAAACCCAGAGGCCAAAGCCGGGTCGTGGCGGTCTTGTAAATCGCATAAGGCAAAAACAGGATCGCGGCGCCCCAAGGGATCGCAAAGAACACCAGCCCAAGGTCGAGCCTTTCCAGAAAACTTTCGCGACTGCCATGGGGGATAGACACCTGGGTGATCGGATCCGTGATCGACCAGTACCAGTAGGGAAACACGGTCAGAACAATCGCACCGACCATGAAAACGGCCAGAACCCCGCCGCGTGCAAGGGGCGGCATGAAACGCCAGGCGAATTGCAGACGGGATCGGCTGCCCGCGGGTCGGGTCGCGGCGGCGGCAGTCAAGGCATGCAGTCCCAGTGGCAGGATGAACAGGACCCCGCCGAATATGGTGGTGACATGATGCACTGCCGTGGTTGCTGCCGAAAAGATGACCGCCGCCACACAGTTGGTCCAGCCCCCGTGACTAATCCAGCGGTAGACATAAGGCAGGCCGTTCAGGAAGATTCCAAGCGAGCAGATCGTGGGCAACTGCCCGAAAAGGTGCACGGTTTCCGAGATCGAAGAAGCAAGCACCGCAGCCAGTGCAGCATATCCCGCAGCACGAGGAGGCACCCACAGCAGCGCAAAGCGAAAGACGCCCGTCACCAGCAACAATAGCCCGCCCAGCTGGACCAGCACGAAGGCTACGCGAAGAGGCACCACATGCATCAGCGCTGCCATCGTCATATGTGTTCCGGGCGGGTAGGAAGTGACCGAAAACCCCGTGTACCAGCGTGGCTCCCAGGTATCGAACCAGTTGCGGTAGTAATGGTCGGCAAAGAACATGTGGATGAAAGCATCGTAGGTATTGCCATGGGTAAACGGCAACAACCCACCGTGGAAAAGCACCGTCGCCGCCAAGGCAATCAGCAAAAGCCGCAAACCGACGCTGTCTTCCGACGTATCGACAACGGGTGTGGGCACGGGAATGGATGTGCTGATCATGGCGATGCGTGTCGATTGCCCGGGCCAGTTTGTCCGAGACTTGACGTAACGCTCGGTCCCTGCTGTCAGATGAGGTTCATTTCGCGTGCAATCATCGCCGCATGCGTCCGGTTCTTCGCGTTGAGCTTGCGGCTGAGCGTCTTCACATGCAGCTTGATCGTGACTTCCTGCAGGTCGAGGTCCCGCGCGATTTCCTTGTTCGCCTTGCCCTCGCAAAGCCCCCGCAGCACATCCGTTTCGCGCTGACTCAGGTTGCCACCGACGGTGTCTGCCTGCTGCATGAAACTGAATGGTGCGTAGATCTCTCCATCCGCCATGAACTTGACGGCGGTAACCATCGAACGCGACGACATCGTCTTCGGCACAAATCCTGCGGCCCCGGCAAGAATGGCCTTTTCGGCCACCGAACGCGAGGCATTGCCGGACAACAGCGCCACCGGACGACCGCCATTGGCTGCGATCATGCGGGTCAATCCGTCCAGCCCGTTCATCCCCGGCATGTTGTAATCCAACAGAACCAGGTCGAAACTGCCGCTTTCATCCACTGAAAGTATAGCATCGTGCAGCGTCGGCACGGTCACCACTTCGATCACGCCCTCGCTTTTCAGGAAGGCCGCAATCGCTTCGCGTACCAGGCCATGATCATCTGCAATCAAAACTCGCATTGTCACAGGTTTCGGAATTTCCGACACCACAGTCAATGGAAAAGGTCTCACGACATTCTGGGTTTGCATGGGTTCAGGCTCCAACCATTTAAACTTCCGCAGCATTCGTACCGCGGCACTATCATATCGGTTATAGCCACATGGATCCGGCAGCGTCTCGATACCATTCGTCTTGCCAAGCGATGCAAAAGAGCGCGGCGCATATACGAAAGAATAGTCGGCTATGCCGATGCGTGGGCGACGAAGGGCGGCGCCTATGCCAAAGAAACGTCAAGTTTTCGAAATGAAGCGGAGTACCATTAATGATGACGATGTTTAGACGTTTCCTTTTGCCGCTGGCTTGCACATTGCTTGTCACTGCACCCTTGCTTGCCGATGATCTCGCTGCCCCGACGGGCGAGATCCTGCTGACGGTCACCGGAAAGATCGGCGTGACCAACCAGGGTGAGACCGCGGTCTTTGATCTCGACATGTTGAAGGTGATCGGGGAAGAAACCTTCAAAACGACGACCCCTTGGACCGAAGGGGAGCAAAGCTTCACCGGCGTGTCGCTGGCCGCATTGATGAAGGCGGTCGGAGTGACCGAGGGAACGTTGACGGCCAAAGCCATCAACGACTATGCCGTCGAAGTTCCCGTTGCGGACGCCGTCGAAGATGGCCCGATCATCGCCTATCTGCAAAACGGCAAGCCGATGTCGATCCGCGAAAAGGGTCCGCTCTGGGTGGTTTATCCCTACGACGTCAAGGAAGACTATCAGGCAGAGGTGATTTATTCGCGCAGCATCTGGCAGTTGAGCAGCATTGAGGTCAAGGCTGACTGACCAGTTAGTCAGTTCAGGTTTAAGACGAGATGACCCAGCTCGACCCCACATCAGCCCCTGTCACTCCCCCGGTTCGGGGACGGTCAGCCATGGTCGCAGTCGCGGCAATTGTCGGGCTGTCGCTTTGCGCCATCGCAATCTCTGTCCTCGCGAACGGCGTGTGGCGCGAAGTGGATGCGCTAGCTGCGGCAAACTCCGATACGACACAATGGTCAGTGGCGCAGACAGAGGTCGAGCTTCTGACCCTTCAGGTGGCGATTCATTCGACCGAGCATACGGGCCAGCCGGACCTCAAGGAAATCCGAAACCGGTTCGATATCCTTTACAGTCGAATTCGGCTTGTGGGAGAGGGTCGGCAATTCGCGAAATTGCGGGCTGATGCCGAGGTGTCGGCCAAGCTCTATGCTATCGCAGCCGCTCTTGATCAGTATATTCCGGTCATCGACGGCCCTGATCGCGATCTTTTGGCCGCCCTGCCCAAGTTCGAGGCCGACCTGACCCTGCTTCGCTCGACGGTGCGTGATTTCTCGTTGCTTGGCGTACGCCTCTTTGCGTCTGAATCCGACGCCCAACGCGTATCCCTTGCATCGCTGCTGGCCTGGATCGGTTACCTCACCTTGGCCCTTGTTCTGGCGATGCTGTCGGGACTTGGTGTCCTGATGGCGATGTTCCAGCGGAGCAACCTCGCCGAACGTGAGGCCGGCGATGCACGCAAACGTCTGGAAGAGGTGATCTCCACCTCGTTCGACGCCATTCTTGCTGCGAATATCGAAGGTGAGCTCATCGAATACAACGGTGCGGCGGAACGAATCTTCGGCTTTTCCCGCAATGAGGCGATCGGTCGCGACATGGCCGACCTGATCATTCCTGATCATCTGAAAAAGGCCCATGCGATGGGGATGCAGCGGTATCGTGAAACCAGGGAACGGCATGTGGTCGGAAAGGGTCTGATCCGGCTCGAGGCCCTGCGCAAGGATGGAACGGTGTTCCCTGTCGAGATGTCCCTGTCGTCTGCGATCCATGACGGCAAAGAGATCTTCGTGTCCTACCTGCGCGACATATCCGACCGTGTGGCCGCCGAACAGGAACTGATCCTTGCCCGCGACCGCGCCGTCTCGGGCGAGCGAGCAAAGGCTGGCCTTCTGGCCGTCATGAGCCACGAGATGCGCACACCGCTGAACGGCATCCTGGGCACGATCGAACTTTTGCAGGATTCGAATCTGACGGCGAAACAGGATCGATTCATTGCGGCAATGAATACCTCGGCGCGGCTGTTGCTGCATCATGTGAACGGCGTTCTCAGCATGTCGCGGGCCGAGGCAGGTCAACTCGACCTGATTGTGGCTGAGGTCGAGCCGGCAAGTCTTTTGAAAGAGTTGGTGGAAAGTCAGCGCCATGTCATCGAGGCAAACGGCAACGCGCTTTTCTGCGATATCTCCGCTGCGCCTGACCGCATCTGGATTGATCCGCAGCGACTGCGTCAGGTGATTTTGAACCTGGTGGGCAATGCCAACAAATTCACGCGCCAGGGCGAAATCCGCGTCGAATGCGATGTCGTTGCAGACAGCCATCAGGTGGAATTCCGGGTGACGGACACTGGCATCGGCATTGCCGAAGGCGATCTTGAACGCATCTTCGAAGAGTTTCGCACCCTCGACACCAGCTACAGCCGCCAAGCCGAGGGGACTGGCCTTGGGTTGGCAATTTCGCGTCGTTTGGTCCGCGCCATGGGGGGCGAGATCGAGGTGGAAAGCGAACCGGGTGAGGGCACCATGTTCCTGGTTCGTCTGCCAATCGGCGAGCCGTCACAGGCGGTTCTGCCCGACACCGGCTCCGCGACCAAGACGAAGTCGGTGGCCCGTGACGTGCCCACGGGCTCGCTTAATGTGCTTCTGGTCGAAGATAACCAGATCAATCGCCTGGTCGCGGGCGAGATGCTGAAGAAGTCCGGCCACACCGTGTTCGAGGCCCATGACGGGCTTGAAGGCGTTCGCTTTGCTAGCCGTCAGATTTTCGATGTGATCCTGATGGATGTCAGCATGCCCGAAATGGACGGGATCACCGCCACCAGCATCATCCGCGATACAAAGGGGCCGAACCGCGCGACACCGATCATCGCCCTGACCGCGCATGCCTTGCCTGAAGATACCGAACGCTTTCTTGCGGCCGGCATTTCGGACACCTTGATCAAGCCGCTCTCTCTTGCCGCGCTGCAACAGGCGCTGGCCGTTGCGACACGCCCACTTGTCCCCGCAGTCCAAAAATATGAATCTCATGTCGCTTCGGTCTATGCCGAACTCAGCGAACAGCTGGGCGCGGATCAGGCGTCCACACTGCTCAAGTCATTCCGCGCCGAAGCGGAGCTGCTTGTCGCGCGAACCTCGGCCCCTCATTGGGAAAACGAACCCTTCACGGTCCGGGCTGATGACGTCCACAAGCTGGCCGGATCGGCAGCCGTTTTGGGTGCGACGCAGTTGCGCGCCTGCCTACAAGACCTCGAGAGCGACTACCGTCTTGGCGATGACGAGGCCGCACGGCAACGCATTCCGGCCCTTCAGACGATATGGGATCGGACCCAAGACGAAATTGCAGCCTGTCTGCAGGATACACCCATCACGCGTGACCTGGGCAAGCGTCGGCACTGATACTGCTGGTGGGACATCGTGGCGAAGGCCCTGCGGTGGCGATGTAACGTCACGGGGTCCAATACAGCGCAACTGCTTCGCGTGAGCGAAGGGGATTTTCTCGACACCCAAGAGGTTGCGGCTCTCCCAATCCGCGCTCAGCTAATCAGCCGCCAACGCATAGAGGCCTGCCCCCAAAGCGTGCACTCAGGCAGTGTACCTGCTGACGATGTGGGAAAATTTGGTGCACCCAGCACGATTCGAACGTGCGACCTTTGCCTTCGGAGGGCAACGCTCTATCCAGCTGAGCTATGGGTGCCTGACGCGTTCCTTAGCGGATGTGCGGTTCGGTTTCAACGGCTAACGGACGCACCAGAACACCTAGCCAAAGAGGTCCCGGCAAAGCTCCAGCCCGGATACCAGCGCATCAACCTCGTCGGTGGTGTTGTACATCCCGAAAGACGCACGACACGTGGCCCCTACCCCAAGATGCGTCATTAGCGGCATCGCGCAATGCGTGCCCGCCCGCACCGCGATGCCCCGTTTGTCAAGAATAGTGGAGATGTCATGCGCATGGGCAGCACCGTCCAGCGTGAACGAAAAGATTGCGCCCTTGGTCGCCGATCTGCCTTGGATATTCAGCCAGTTCAGCCCCGACAGGCGCGCCTTTGCATAGTCGCGCAAGGTGTGTTCGTGCGCCGCGATCCGGGACATTCCGATGCCCGTCATATAGTCGAGTGCCACGCCCAGGCCGATCTGTTGTACGATGCCGGGGGTGCCAGCCTCGAACTTCATCGGCGGATCGTTCCAGGTGACGGCGTCACGCGACACCTCGCGGATCATGTCGCCCCCACCAAGGAACGGGCGCATCTCTGCCATTCTCTCAGCTTTGATAAAGATCGCCCCGGAACCACTTGGTCCGTATAGCTTATGCCCGGTGATCGCGTAAAAGTCGCAGTCCAGTGCCTGCACGTCGACTGGCATGTGAACGGCCGCCTGGCTGCCATCGACCAGCACGGGCACACCCTTTTCATGCGCGCCTTTGCAGATCGCCGCGACATCGACCACCGTGCCCAGAACATTCGACATATGCGTCACGGCCACCAGTCGGGTCCGTGGCCCGATCGCGTCGATGACAGCCTGCGGGTCCAGATCGCCATTGGCGTCCACATCAACCCATTTCAGGACCACGCCCTGCCGTTCGCGCAGGAAATGCCATGGCACGATATTGGCGTGATGCTCCATGATCGACAGCACCACCTCGTCCCCCGGCTGAAACCGCGGCGCCGCCCAGGCATAGGAGACAAGGTTGATCGCCTCGGTCGTCCCGGTGGTAAAGACAATCTCGGGTTCGCTGCCGGCATTCAGGAACCTGGCAATCGTCCTGCGCGCGGCCTCGTACTTGTCTGTCGCAAGGTTAGAAAGATAATGCAACCCACGGTGTACATTGGCATATTCCATCGAATACGCCTGCGTGACGGCATCGATCACGGCGCGGGGTTTTTGCGCGGATGCCCCGTTGTCGAGATAGACCAGCGGCTTGCCGTTGACCTCGCGCGACAGGATCGGGAAATCGGCACGAATGGCCGTGACATCATACATGGCCTACCCCGCTACGCCCATCGGCATGATCGCCACCAGCAGAACCGACAACAGCACCGACACGCCAATCAATGTCACGATGATAGCGAACAGCACCTTTGCCAAAGATGAAAAGCCATGCAGCTCGGCGATAAAGGAGGTCAGGAGCCAAAACACCAGCATCAGCCCGACCAGCCCAACGAAATTCGTCGCAAACGGCACCACCACAAGCGCCACGATCTGTAAAAGCTGAAAGCCGAGCAGGATCGCCTGCCACCATACAATCAGGATCAGCGCGTCCGCAAAGTTGCCCTTGCCACCGCGCCACCTGCCGACCTGGTGGACGAGCACCGCCATAAAGACGAGCAGACCCGCCTGCAGCAGCGCGC
>JBKJVF010000095.1:0-6344 GCA_046589965.1 Paracoccaceae bacterium | reverse complement strand
TCATCGTTTCGTCCAGCGCCCCGTCCTCAGTATAAACGCGCTGGACGGCGAACCCCTGGGCGGGATTCAGGCGGTGGTAATAGCTTTCTTCCAGATAGGTCATGCGGGGAAAGTCATCCTCGTCATGGCGGTGGCTGGGGTAACTTGACCAGTTGCCGGCTGGGGTGAACACTTCGGTCACCAGCAGACTGTCGGCCACATCGCGGCCTTCCATAGCGATGTTGTTGATAAAGCGTGTATTTGCACCAGTCCCACGCGCGGTTATGGAAATTCCTTCAGGACCAAGGCGTTGCGCTTCGTAATTGCCATGACCGGGGGCCGTGCATACGGCCAATGTGCAGGCGCTGGTCGCTGTCGCAGACCAATTAGACCCCGGCGGCACGTAGAGGCAGTGGGGGGGGGTGCGGTCAAAAGGGCTCGTCCGGTCACCCAACACGCCCCAGTTTGTCCCGGCAGCGGTCAGATGGGCGTGGCCCTCGATCAGCACCAGAATGACCTCGCGGTCGCCCGTGGTTTCCGCCGCCACATCCCCTGGGGCAAGCCGGTAAAGGCCAAAGCCCACATAGCCCCAACCAGCATCTTTGGCGGTGATGTCATGGACCTTGCCGCGCGTGCCGACTGGTTTTCGCAAGAGGTTTGCCATGGTCGGCCTTTCTGCAGGCTATGGGGTCAGTTCGCCAGAATCTGCTGCTTGCGGCGTTCTTCAAATTCCGCCCGCGCCTTTTGCACCGATGGCCGCACAGACACCTCCGGCACGCCCACCTCCCACCACGTCCCGCCATGGGGCGTCGAAGGATAGGGGTCGGTATCGATGACAACGACGTAAGGGCCGGGAACGTCCTTGCCCTTTGCAAGCGCGGATTCAAGCTCTGCCACGGACGTCACCTTGACCGCGACCGCCCCCATGGATTCGGCATGCGCACGGAAATCTATTGCCATTGGCTGGACTTGCCAGGCGTCCTTCAACAGATTGTTGAACTCTGCCCCACCGGTATGTCGTTGCAGTCGGTTGATGCAGCCAAAGCCCCGGTTGTCGGTGATCACGATGGTGATCTTGATCCCCATCATGCAGGCGGTGGCCAGTTCCGAATTGGCCATCATGTAGCTGCCATCGCCCAACATGCAGATCACATCGCGGTCCGGCTGGGCCATCTTGATGCCCAGAGCGCCTGCAATTTCATAGCCCATGCAGGAAAACCCGTATTCCATGTGATAGGACATCGGGCGCGTGGCTTTCCACAGCTTGTGCAACTCGCCCGGCATCGTTCCTGCGGCACACATCACGACAGTATCGGGACCGGCGGCGCGCTGGACCGCGCCCACGATCTGCATGTCGGTCGGCAAGGCATTGCTGTCCTTGGGCAAATCGGTGAGAGGATCGACAACGGCAAACCAGTCGGATTTGAGCGAGGGTGCAGGCGGCGCAAAGGTCTTGGTCCCCAGCGCTTTGCCCAAAGCCTGCAAACCAACCAGTGCGTCGGCGCACAAAGGTTCCGCGCCATGTTTCATCGCGTCATAGGCGGCGACGTTCAGGCTGATCAGCTTGCGACCGGGATAGGCGAACAGCGACCATGAGCCGGTCGTGAAATCCTGGAACCGGGTGCCGACACCGATGATCACATCGGCATTGGCACAAACCGTGTTGGCCGAAGCCGCACCCGTCACGCCAATGGGGCCAAAGTTCATCGGATGGTCCCAAGGCAGAGCAGATTTGCCAGCTTGGGTTTCGACGACCGGGATCTTGTGGGCTTCGGCAAAGTCGCGCAGTGCGTCGGTGGCAAAGGCGTAATGCACGCCCCCGCCGGCCACGATGACGGGGCTTTTGGCCCCTTTGATGATCGCGGCCACCCGGTCGAGTTCGACCGGATCGGGCTGCACGCGGCGCAGGCGCCAGACGCGCGAGGCAAAAAACGCCTCGGGCCAATCATATGCTTCGGCTTGGACGTCCTGGCAGAAGGCCAGCGTGACGGGGCCGCAATCGGCGGGATCGGTCATCGTGCGCATGGCACGGGGCAGGGCGGTCAGCAACTGTTCCGGCCGGGTGATCCGGTCGAAATAGCGGCTGACGGGCTTGAAACAATCGTTGGCGCTGGTCGTGCCATCGCCGAAATCCTCGACCTGCTGCAGGACAGGATCGGGCGCACGGTTGGCAAAGACATCGCCCGGCACAAAAAGGACGGGAATGCGGTTCACATGCGCGACCCCGGCCGCCGTGACCATGTTCAACGCACCGGGCCCGATGGAGGAGGTCACCATCATCGCATGGGCGCGGCCCAACTGCTTGGCATAGGCGATGGCACCATGGGCCATCGTCTGTTCGTTCTGGCCCCGATAGGTCGGCAGAATGTCCTTGATGCCATGCAAGGCCTCGCCCAGGCCCGCGACATTGCCATGGCCAAAGATGCCCCAGCATCCGGTGATGAAGGGCTGGCCGTCCTCGGCCATCTGGACGGACAGCCAGCGAACCATGGCTTGGGCGGCGGTCAGGCGGATGGTGGTCATGTGGAGGCTCCTTGTGCGCGGCGCGCGTCGTCCCAGATGCCGCAGAGGCGGCGAAAGTTTTCAGACATGGTTGCGACGGCTTGGGCGTCGTCAATCTGTCCCGCCATCCATTGCTGTCCTACATTTGCATGGATGGTGCGTCCGACCGCAAACCCCTTGACCAAAGGAAAGGGCGCGGCGAGGCGAAACGCGGCGGCAAGCTCTGCCTCAGACTGACCCAGGCCCAGGATCACGATCCCCTGCATATGGCGGTCGCGTGATGCAATGGCGTTGCAGGTCTGCGCCCAGGCGTCAGAGGACTGCATCGGTTCCAGTTTCCACCAGTCGGGGTAAATGCCGATGGCATAAAACCGCGTGATCAGCCGCGCGGTCGTGGCGTCATCAACGGGTCCCACCTTGGACGGGATGATTTCCAGCAGCATTTCCAGTCGGTTGCGGCGGCAGGCGTGGAAAAGCCGGGTGATCGTCGCCTCTTGTGCGTCCCGCAAGGCCACCTCGTCCTCGGGGTGGCAAAAGCACAAGACCTTGACGACATGTTCCAACGGCCATTCGGCCAGCCCGCCAAAATCCGGACCGATTTCCGGCTCCAGCGTCAAGGGGCGCGATCCGGGCCATTCCACGGGTCGCCCGATCCACAGACCCTGTCCCGCCGCGCGCTGAAGGGCCGACCGCCCAAGGCGGCTGTCGCAGAGCAGGCCATAGCCGGGCTTGCCCTCTGCTACAGCCAGCGTGGCATCGAGGCAAAGTTCCTTGAAACGTCCTATTTTTTCGGGTGTCGCGCCAGGAATGCTTTCCAGTTGACTGCGATGGTCATAGGCAAAGGCGCGGACCTCGGGCCAATCCTTGCGACGGTTGGTGGACCAGTGGATCTGTTCCAGTGCCGCATCTTTGCGAAGGGCAGGCGTCTCAACCCCGCGATTGAGGAAGAACTGCAGTTCCTCCCAACTGGGATAGGCGGGCGTGCAACCGTGGCGGCTGACGGCGAATGCACCGCAGGCATTGGCGTAAGTCAGCGCTGTGGGCCAGTCCTCGTCATCCATCCAGCCCTTGACCAGGCCCGACATGAACCCGTCGCCTGCGCCAAGGACATTGAACACCTCGATCGGAAAGCCGGGTCCGGTCTGGCCGTCGTCAAGGCTGTCGGGGATCGCACCGGTAAAGGCGGCGGCCCCCATCGGGCCGCGCTTGCACACAAGGGTCGCCTTGCACACCGCTCGGACGGCGCGCAGGGCGGCGATAGTGTCGGTGGTGCCGCCGGCGATGTGAAATTCTTCCTCTGTGCCGACGATCAGATCGAACAAATGCAAGCTGGCCTGCAGCTTGGTGGTGACGGCGGCGGACTCAATGAACCGGCTTTCCCCGTCGCCATGCCCCGCCAGACCCCAGAGGTTCGGGCGGTAATCGATATCAAGAGCCGTCCGCGCGCCCTGTTCGCGGGCTAGGTTCAGCGCCTTCAGGATGGCCGCCTCGGTGCGCGGATGGCTGAGATGGGTGCCGGTTGCCACAATCGCACGCGCCTCGGCGATAAAGGCGGGATCAATATCGCCCTGATCCAAGGCCATGTCCGCACAGTTCTCGCGGTAAAAGATCAGGGGAAACTGCTTGTCATCGCGTATCCCCAGAATGACGAGGGCAGTCAGGCGGTCCGGATCGGTTGCAACACCGCGCACATCGACGCCTTCGCGCACCAGTTCTTCGCGGATGAAGCGGCCCATATGTTCGTCGCCCACACGCGTGATCAGGGCCGATTTCAGTCCCAGTCGTGCCATCCCGGCCGCCATGTTCGTCGGGCTGCCGCCGATGTATTTCTGGAATGACCCCATATCTTCGAGCCGGCCACCGACCTGGGTGCCATAGAGGTCCACCGATGATCTGCCGATCGTGATCACGTCCAGTGTTTTCATGGCACCGCTTCCCGTCATTGTGACATCCCGGAACCATCCTGCATGAACTGGGAACTCAATTTTAGAATAAATATTCTAATGGATGGAAGAAAGAAAGCGGCATTTTCAGCTTTGTCCATCCCGGGCGCGCGCCTCGTCTGACCCGACCGCAACCGCCAGCGCCAACGACAGCGCCCAGGTCGCGGACAAGGATCGGAACGCGCCGAAGTCCACTTCGGGCACTGTCAGGGATATGGTTGCCAGTCGGGCAAGGGGGGATGCGGCGTGATCGGTGATGGCCGCGATGGGAAGGCCCGCCTGTTTTGCCGCCTCGGCCAAGGAAATCGTCTCGGGCGCATATGGGGCAAAGCTGATTGCCATCAGCGCATCGCCCCGCCGCAAGGCACCGCGGTGGTCAAGACGTCCCACGCCGTCATGCAGGATGCAGGGCACGGACATCTTTTCGAACACGTAAGCCAGATAAGCGGCGACCGGAAACGCCCGACGCGCGCCGATCACATGAATGGTGTCGGCCTGGGCGAGCAAGTCCACGGCTTTTTTCATGGCGTCTTCGTCCAGCGACTTGGCCAGCGATTCCAGCGACAGATGACCTGCCTCGATAAACTCTGCGACCAGTGCGGCAGGGCTGCCGGAGCCAGCGCTCTTCAGGTTCTGCAGCCGCGTTGCGTAGTCAGGCCAGGGCGGCGCATAGCTGTCACGAAAAAGCCGCTGCATTTCGGAAAATCCCGAAAACCCCAGGATCTGGCAAAACCGCATGAAAGCGGACGGCGCGACCCCCGCCTTGGATGAAAGTTCTGCCACAGTCGATACCGCGATCCGGTCCATATTCGCGGATACAAAGTCGGCGCAGGCCTGCAGTCTGCGGGGCAGGCGGTCGGCGACCGTCGCAAGTCGCGTCCGAAACTCGGCAATGGTGGTCGGCGGGTCGGCCGCCGGCAGGCCAGCATCCATCAGCATGATTCCTGTTTTTGCGGCGCCATCCCTAGCAGTTTTGGCCCATCCTGTCAGATGAAACAGGGCGTGGGGCCAGAGCCGGGCCATCCTTCGGCGGCATCCCAAGGGTTTGCACCGGGTTGCGGTCCGCCCCTGCTTGCCGTTAAGTCTGTGCCCGGACATCCGGTCGATGCCCGCATTGGTCAAGGAACCTGCCGTCATGAAAATTGCCCATCGCGAGATCGGCCCTGGTCAGCCACCGCTGGTCATCGCAGAGATCGGCATCAATCACGGTGGCGACCTGGCAGTGGCGAAAGACATGGTGCGCCTGGCCGCAGGGGCGGGCTGCGAAATGATCAAGCACCAGACCCATATCATCGAAGACGAGATGACCGATGAGGCAAAGTCGATCTTTCCGCCGAATGCCGACGTGTCGATCTGGCACGTCATGGAGCGCTGTGCCCTGTCGCTGTCCGATGAGACAGAGCTCAAGCGCTATACCGAATCCTTGGGGATGATCTGGATTTCCACGCCGTTTTCTCGCGCGGCGGCGGATTTTCTGGAAACGCTCGACGTGCCTGCCTACAAGATCGGCAGTGGCGAGGCGGACAATCTGCCGCTGATCCGCCACATCGCGCGCAAGGGCAAGCCGGTGATCCTGTCGACGGGCATGCAGACGATTGACACCATTCGGGCTTCAGTCGCCATTCTGGATGCGGCAGGGGTGGAATATGCGCTGCTGGAATGCACCAACTTATACCCCAGCCCGCCAGAGATTGTGTCTTTGCAAGGGGTGACCGACCTGAAGACCGCGTTTCCACAGGCGGTCGTCGGGTTTTCCGACCATTCCATCGGCCCGGAAATGGCGCTGGCATCGGTGGCGCTGGGGGCATCGATCCTGGAGCGGCACTACACCGATACCCGCTATCGCAAGGGCCCGGACATCATCAACTCGATGGACCCCGCGGAATTGCGGTTCCTGATCGACCGGAGCCGCGAGATCTG
>JBKJVF010000189.1:0-11829 GCA_046589965.1 Paracoccaceae bacterium | reverse complement strand
CTCCAGCGTCCGCACCCGGCGCAGGCAAGGCGGCGCCGAGATGCCGACGCGGTGCGCCAGTTCCACATTCGTCATACGCCCGTCGGCCTGAAGTTCAGCCAGGATCTGA
This sequence comes from Paracoccaceae bacterium, assembly GCA_046589965.1. Lineage (GTDB taxonomy): Bacteria > Pseudomonadota > Alphaproteobacteria > Rhodobacterales > Rhodobacteraceae > JAJNPS01. Next base: position 11,720 of record JBKJVF010000189.1, on the reverse strand, counting down.
CGGTCGATGGGGTCGAGCTTGTTGCTGGCCACGCGAAGGGTCCGCCTTTGCAAAAGTTGCGCATCCTGGCGATAGCAGACATTTTCTTGCGCGTTCAAGCAATATTCTTCTGCACCGCATCGCTGGCACATTCATAACTGCGATTTTACAAGGCCCGGACGAATTACTTGTCCGGGTCGCGTCCCGTTGCAAAAACCGCAAAGCGGGGTGCCCCTTTCCAAGGGTTTCCCCCGGCTTGAGTTGACCATATATAAGTGATCCTGCTGCCAAAGAGGTTTGCCATGTCCGCGTCGCGCCACACACGTGTTCTGATCATCGGGTCCGGCCCAGCGGGCTATACCGCTGCGGTCTATTCGGCGCGCGCGATGCTGAACCCGATCCTTGTTCAGGGGCTTGTGCCGGGTGGCCAGTTGACCATCACGACCGAAGTCGAGAATTGGCCGGGCGATACGCATGTGATGGGGCCAGACCTGATGGTGCGGATGCAGGCCCATGCCGAGGCAATGGGGGCAGAGGTGATTTCCGACTATATCACCAGCCTCGACCTGAAACGCCGTCCCTTTGTCGCCAAGGCGGACAGCGGCACCACCTACACGGCGGATGCGGTGATCCTCGCCACCGGCGCGCAGGCCAAATGGCTGGGCCTGCCGTCGGAAGAAAAATTCAAAGGCTTTGGCGTGTCGGCTTGTGCCACATGCGACGGGTTCTTTTACCGCGGCAAGGAAATCGTGGTGATCGGCGGTGGCAATACCGCGGTCGAAGAAGCGCTGTTCTTGACCAACTTCGCGTCGAAGGTGACGCTGATCCACCGACGCGACAGCTTGCGTGCGGAAAAGATCATGCAGGACCGTTTGTTCAAGCACCCCAAGATTTCCGTGGTGTGGAACAGCGAGGTGACCGAGGTTCTGGGTGACGAGGCCCCCTTGGGTGTTACCGGCGTGCGCACCCGTAATCTGCTGACGGGGGCGGTGGCGGACATCCCTTGCGCCGGGTTCTTTGTGGCGATCGGGCATGCGCCTGCATCGGAACTGGTCAAGGATCAGCTGCCTCTGCATTCGGGCGGCTATGTCGGAGTGGAGGCCGGATCGACCCGCACCGCAATACCCGGGGTGTTTGCAGCGGGCGATCTGACCGACCATATCTATCGGCAGGCGGTGACCAGTGCCGGAATGGGCTGCATGGCCGCATTGGACGCCGAAAAGTTCCTGGCAGCACAGGAAAGCGAGTTGCAGGCGGCGGAATAGCCGGTACGCAATCGCGAATTCTTTCGCGACTTTCTTGTTGCGGAATTTCCGACGCGCCAGAACTAGCCTTGAAGAACTGTGATCCTATGCGCGGCTGCAAACCTGCACATTGGCCTTTTCTGCAGGATCGTTGCCACAACCGCTTGAAGTCCGCCCGGCTCACGCGCTAGGCACCCGCCGGAATGGCGGCGATGACCGCTGATACGAAAGGCCGCATGATGACCCTGCCCAATCTGGTTCCGATCCCGGAGCTTTTCGTCTCCTACGACTCGGCGCAAAAGCTGAAGATCGAGGCGGGTCGCCTGCCATCCTGGGACCTGACCCAGCGGCAGGTCTGCGATCTGGAACTGCTGATGAACGGCGGGTTTCATCCGCTCAAGGGATTCATGGGGCAGGCCGATTACGATGGCGTGGTGGCCAAGATGCGGATGGCGGACGGGACCCTGTGGCCGATCCCGATCACGCTGGATATCTCTGAGAAGTTCGCCGAAGGGGTGGAGCCGGGCCAGGACATCGCACTGCGTGACGCCGAGGGTGTGATCCTCGCGATCCTGTCGGTCACCGACAAATGGGTGCCAAACAAAGCGCTAGAGGCCGAACGGGTGTTTGGCGCGGATGATCTGGCACATCCGGCGGTGAATTACCTGCACCATCAGGCGGGCCGCGTCTACCTTGGCGGACCGATCACCGGCATCCAGCAGCCGGTCCACTATGATTTCAAGGGCCGCCGCGACACGCCGAACGAACTGCGCGCGTTTTTCCGCAAGATGGGCTGGCGACGGGTGGTTGCGTTCCAGACCCGCAACCCCTTGCACCGCGCGCATCAGGAACTGACCTTTCGTGCCGCGCGCGAGGCGCAGGCGAACCTGATCATCCATCCCGTCGTCGGCATGACCAAACCGGGCGACATCGATCATTTCACCCGCGTGCGCTGTTACGAGGCCGTGCTGGGTCAGTACCCTGCTGCCACCACGACAATGAGCCTTTTGAACCTGGCAATGCGCATGGCTGGCCCACGCGAGGCGTTGTGGCATGGCATCATCCGGCGCAACCACGGCTGCACGCATATGATCGTGGGACGTGATCACGCAGGGCCCGGAAAGAACAGTGCGGGCAAGGATTTCTACGACCCCTATGCCGCGCAGGAACTGTTCAAAGAACACGCGACCGAGATCGGCATCGAGATGGTCGATTTCAAACAGATGGTCTATGTGCAGGAAAAGGCACAGTATTACCCCATCGACGAGGTTCCCGAGGGATCAACCGTGCTGGATATTTCCGGCACCGAGCTTCGCCGCCGTTTGCGTGAAGGGCTGGAAATCCCGGAATGGTTCTCGTTTCCCAATGTGGTCGAGGAGCTGCGCCGCACCTCGCCTGCGCGGTCCAAGCAGGGCTTCACGGTGTTTTTCACTGGTCTTTCGGGTTCCGGCAAATCCACCATCGCCAACGCGCTGATGGTCAAGCTGATGGAGATGGGCGGGCGACCGGTCACCCTTCTGGACGGCGATGTGGTGCGCAAACATCTGTCGTCAGAACTGGGGTTTTCCAAGGAACACCGCGACCTGAACATCAAGCGGATCGGCTATGTCGCATCCGAGATCACCAAGAACGGCGGCATCGCCATCTGCGCACCGATCGCGCCCTATACAGCCACCCGCCGCGCGGTGCGCGAGATGATCGAGTCCTTCGGCGCCTTTATCGAGGTGCATGTGGCGACATCGATCGAGGAATGCGAACGCCGCGACCGCAAGGGCCTGTACAAACTGGCGCGCGAGGGCAAGATCAAGGAATTCACAGGGATTTCAGACCCCTATGAGGCCCCGACCAAAGCAGAACTCGTGGTCGACACCGAAAATGTCGATGTCGACCATTGCGCGCATCAGGTGATCCTGAAGCTGGAACAAATGGGGCTGATCTCGGGCTGATGTGAAAGGCGCGCCCGGGTCAACGCGGGCGCATCATCCGCAGCAACAGTCCGTCCTTGACGATGTACTGGTGATAAAGGGCGGCCAGCGCGTGCAGACCCGCCAGCGCCATCAGGACGTTGCCGGCCAATCCGTGTGGTTCGCCCAGCGCCTCCACGCCCTGAAACCAGACAATCGCCCCGCCGACAGGCACGCCGATCATCAAGACATAAATCAGAAAATGGGCGGCTTTTGCGCCCTTTTGTTCCACCGAGCCGGACACACCACCGGTTTCGGGCGCACCAAAGGCAAAACGCAAAACCACCCTCAGGACGACCAGCGCCAGCACAGCAAGCCCGACCCAGACATGCCAAGGCGTGGTATACGCCTGGCCGTCCAGCTTGGCATCCAGCACGCGTTCGACGCCTTCGCCCAAAAAATAGTTGGTAATGATCAGCGCCGCGACCGCCCAGTGGATAGCGATCTGTGCGCGGGTATAACCTGTCGGCATTTGCAACCTATCAATGACGAGCGGCGGTGAAATCGTGCCGCACGTCCCAAGGCTTACGCCGATGCCCGCCGAGGGCAAGCGTCAATTCCGTTCCCGGTCAGTGGACGCTCATCGGGGTCGCGTCATGCTGGCGCGCCAGATGAAAGGCAAGCTTGCGATCGGCTACCAGCGCCAGGCGCTGGCCGTCCGCACCGTGCACCGCATAGATCACCTCAAGATCGCCGATCTGTTCGCGCACCTCTTCGGGCAGATCAGCCACCTGAATCGGCCGCACATAAACCAGACGTCCGCCGGTTTGGGGAAAGTTCTGAAAGGGGGTATTCATGATCTGCCTTGCTCCTTGCGCCCGATCTTTATCGTCTGCACTACCGTTTCGGGCACCGACCGGCGCAGGTCGATGTGCAAAAGGCCGTGTTCCATCGCGGCTCCGGCAACCTCCACGCCATCTGCCAAAACAAAGCTGCGCTGAAAAGCGCGCGCGGCAATGCCCCGGTGCAAAAAGACGCGGTCACCGATGTCGTCAGCCTGACGCCCGCGGACCACCAGCTGGCGATCCTCGATGGTGATCGACAGGTCGTCCTCGCGGAACCCTGCCACGGCCAATGTGATCCGATAGGCGTTTTCGGCCACAGCTTCGATGTTGAAAGGGGGGTAACCTTCGGCCCCCGATTTTGCGGTGCGTTCGACCAGCCGTTCCAGCTGTTCAAACCCCAGAAGATAGGGGTGGGCCCCAAAGCTCAGTTTCGTCATGCGGACATGCCCTTTGATCAAGCGACAGTTCGAGTATCGGGCCCCGCATCCGGGCACCGCGATGATTTGAATATGGGGGGCGGCCCCGCGCCCCGCAAGGGTCTGACTTTGGCGAAATCACTGGCAATCTGGTCGCAGAATTCTTCACGATTGCGCCAGGATTCCTATATTGTCGTCCGATAACAGGCAAAGCGACTCACCCGACCATCATGAACGCCCCCTCCGAACTCAATTTCGAAGAAATGCTGCGCATCCGTCTGGGTGTGCTGCAGCGTGAACATCGCGACCTGGATGAGGCGATCCACGCGCTGGAATTGACCGGTCGGCCTGATCAACTGACGCTGCGCCGGTTGAAAAAGCAGAAACTGGTCCTGAAAGACCAGATCGTGCGGATCGAGGATCAACTGATCCCCGATATCATCGCTTAAAGGTCGCGCTGCACGACGCCCGTTGCTCCTGCACGCCAAGACCTTTGAAGATCGACTTTCTGCGCGCCGCCTTGCCCGGCACCCCCGCCATCGTATAAGCGGGTGCGGCAGGCAGGAGACGCGTCATGGCATCAGTCGGGATCATCATGGGTAGCCAGTCCGACTGGCCCACGATGAAGGATGCAACCCTGATCCTGGACGAACTTGGTGTGGCGTATGAGACCAAGATCGTCAGCGCCCATCGCACGCCGGACCGGCTGTGGGAGTACGGCAAGACCGCCGCCGGGCGAGGACTGAAAGTGATCATCGCAGGCGCGGGTGGGGCTGCCCATCTGCCCGGCATGATGGCGTCAAAGACGCGCATCCCGGTGATCGGCGTGCCGGTGCAGACCAAGGCGCTGGCGGGCGTCGACAGCCTTTATTCCATCTTGCAGATGCCGCGCGGCTATCCGGTTGCGACCATGGCCATCGGGGGGGCCGCCAATGCCGGTTTGATGGCGGTGGGCATCCTTGCGATCAGCGATCCGGCACTGGCCCAGCGCCTTGATGCCTGGCGCGCGGCGCTGTCCGCATCGATCCCGGATGAGCCTTCGGATGCTTGAACCGGGATCGACCATCGGCATCCTTGGCGGCGGCCAGTTGGGTCGCATGCTGTCGGTCGCGGCGTCTCGGCTTGGGTTTCGTACCCACATTTATGAGCCCGGCGCGAACCCGCCCGCCGCCGACGTCGCACATCGCACGACCACCGCGCCTTATGACGACCTGACCGCGCTGTCGGCCTTTGCCGCATCGGTCGATGTCATCACCTATGAGTTCGAGAACGTGCCGACCGCTGCGCTTGACCTCTTGGAGACAATCAGACCCATCCGCCCCAATCGTCGCGCGCTGGCCATCAGCCAGGACCGATTGGCGGAAAAGGCCTTTCTGACCGGGCTTGGCCTGACCTGCGCGCCTTACGCCGCCGTCACGACCGCCATCGATCTCGATGCCGCCCTTGGCAAGATCGGCACGCCGTCGATCCTGAAGACGACGCGCCTTGGCTATGACGGCAAGGGCCAGGCCCGCATCATGACCCCCGCCGAGGCCCCCGCAGCACTCGCGGCCATGCAAGGCCAACCAGCGGTCCTTGAGGGTTTCATCGCCTTCACCCACGAGGTGTCGGTCATCGCCGCGCGTGGTCTCGATGGGTCGGTCGCCTGCTATGACCCCGGCGAGAATGTCCATGAGGGCGGCATCCTGCGCACGACCACAATCCCCGCCAGACTGTCGCCCAGCCAGCGCACCGATGCGGTTCTGCTGGCAGCACGCATCCTGAATGCGCTTGATTATGTGGGTGTTTTGGGGGTGGAGTTGTTTGTCACGCCCAAGGCCTTGATCGTCAACGAAATCGCGCCGCGCGTCCACAACTCCGGCCACTGGACCCAAGCAGGCTGCGCTGTCGATCAGTTCGAACAACACATCCGCGCGGTCGCGGGTTGGCCATTGGGCGACGGGTCACGCCATACCGATGTGGTGATGGAAAACCTGATCGGGGACGACGTCGCCCGGGTCCCTGCCCTTGCCCGCGAAAACGGTGTTTCGATTCACCTTTACGGCAAAGGCGAGCCGCGTCCGGGCCGCAAGATGGGCCATGTGAACCGGATCGTGCCGCGCCCCTAGACGTCTGGCGAGCCGGTATCCGTTTCCCCCCGGCGGTGCTGTTCGCGGGCGATGCCGGCCAGCGTCTCATACTTGCGGCGGATTGCATCAATCTCGCGGTCTTCCAGTTCTTCCAGATCCATCAGTGCGTTATGGGCGCCCTGCGTGGCCCGGATCAGTTCATCCAGTTTCAGCTGGATCGCCGCTGTATCCCGGTTCTGGGTGTTCTGGATCAGGAATACCATCAGGAATGTCACGATCGTCGTGCCGGTATTGATCACCAACTGCCAGGTGTCGGAATAGCTGAAAAGTGGGCCTGTGATGATCCAGACCGCGATGACCAGCACCGCCAACAAAAAGACCGCAGGCTGGGCCGCTACATGCGACACCGCCTTCGCGGCGCGGGCATAAATGTTGCTGTTGCTCATCTCTCCATCCTGTTGAGGCGGACCCGCGCGGCGCTCATGCCTTTGGCCGGAACGCCTTGATCACGTCGGGATTGGTTTCGATCCGGCCCGCCCCCAGCAGATCAAGGCAATAGGGCACCGCGGCAAAGACTGCGTCAAGACAGGTGGCAATCGCTGCCGGTTTGCCGGGCAGCGTGATGATCAGGCACTTGCCGCGACTGCCAGCGGTCTGGCGCGACAGGATGGCTGTCGGCACCTCGGCCAGACTGGCGCGGCGCATTTCCTCGCCAAAGCCCGCATATTCGCGGGTAATGACCTGCGCCACCGCCTCGGGTGTCTCGTCGCGGGGACTTGGACCCGTGCCCCCCGTGACCAGCACAAGGTCTGCCCCATCCACGTCGATCAGCTGGATCAGCGTTTGCGCCACCGACGCGGTCCCGTCCGGGATCACATGCCGGATCAGCGTCACCGGCGACGTCACCACGCGCGCCAGCCAGTCCGCAATCGCGGGTCCGCCCTTGTCTTCGTAAATGCCTGCAGCGGCGCGATCGGAAACGGTGACGATGCCGATGCGCACCTGGGATGTGGGTGTCATGTGGTCCCCGCACGAGCCGCGTCGCCCATCGCCAGCGCCCAGGCCTCGCGCGCGGTCATCGATGGCGCGAACCGTCCGGAGGCAAGAAAGGTGATGGTCTGACCAATCACCAGGGGACTGATCATCATGAATGTATGGCTGACCGCCAGCACGATATGGTCGGCCATGCCGTCCACCTTGGTGCTTTCGACCGATACCTTGCCGTCGTTCGGCCCCGGAATGGGCGACGACATCAGCCGGTTCAGGGAACGGGTTCCTGCAATCACGCCAAGGTCGAAATCAACCGGCGGCAAGCCGCGCGGCACGGACCCCTCGCCGGTCCCAAGCTCCAACACGGCAGGGCCGTTCACCCAGGCGAACACGCGAAAGTTTCCGAACGCGTCGACAACCTCTGACCCGCCATTGGGCGGCGCCATCATCACGACGCGGCCAAGATTGGCGGGCCGATGCGTGGTCAGCCACTGCCGCAGCAGAATGCCCCCCATGGAATGCGTCACGAAATGCACCTGACCAGCATCGGCGCATTCAGCCACCGCTGGCCCGATATGCGCCTCGGCCAGATCCGCGATCGCGCCGGATGTTGAGGGATAGGTCCGGTTGACGACGCGGTAGCCATTGGCCCGCAAGGCCGCCTCGATCGGAGCCAGCGATATGCCCGTCCGTGCCAGACCGTGCAGCAGCACGACGGCCGCGTCCCGATGGGGTTCGGGCATCAGGCGGGACAGGATCGGGACCATCGGCTTCATACCGCTTAGTCTAGTCAACGGATGCGAAAATTGCGACCCCGGCCCATGGACAAAATATTGCGACCACTCCACCTTGGGTTGATGAACACACCCCGTCTTGCCGTTCGTGCGCTGATTTTGCTCGAAGACAAGCTGCTGCTTGTCAACGCCTATCGGGACCGGAATTCGAACTTGTGGTGCGCGCCGGGCGGCGGTGTCCAAGCAGGGTCGTCCCTGCCCGACAATCTGATGCGCGAAGTGCTGGAGGAAACTGGTCTGACGGTTGCCGTCGGTTCCCCGGTGTTGATCAACGAATTCAATGATCCCGCAATCGGGTTTCATCAGGTCGAGATCTTCTTTCGCTGCACGATCACGGCGGGCAGGCTTGACCCCGATTGGCTGGATCCTGAACATATCGTTACGGATCGGCGGTTTTTCACCCGCTCCGAGATGATGATGATCCGGTTCAAGCCGGATACCTTGCCCGTTGCGACCTGGGATGACCGGACCACCTATGACCCGTTGGAGCGTATCGTCCGTTGACGACTGGCTGCGCCTGACGCGCCAGTGTCTGGGGTGCATCCGCCAGCTGTCGCATGGGCGCACCTGTCAGACCTCTTGTAACTGAAACTACGCAGGGGCAGCGCCCTGCTATTGCCTGTTGGTTAGCATCACCGCCAGCGCGTCAGCGCGTGTCAGGTGCATCAACTGATGGGTGCTGCCAAGCGCGATTTGCCTAGCCACAAGTCCCATCTGTCGCAGCTCGTCCGGTGCCGTCGCGAGGTTCTTCATGAGGGCCAAAAGCGCCTCGTCGCTGCCAGGCGCAAACCGATAGCCTGTTTGCCCGTCAATCACCGCAGCTCGATTACCGGGTGTATCTGACGCGATCACCGGCACTGCCTGCGCAAAGGCATCATAGATGATGCGAGGCTGTTCGTCCGACAAGGTCGGGACCAGCAACGCATGATAGCTGCGCAGGGCCTCTGAAAATGGCGGGCCATAGGCAAGCGGCGGCAGCCAGCGCAACTTTACGTGGCCAAGGCCCTCTGCGGTGGCAAGGATGTCATCGCGCATCGGCCCTTCGCCCATGATGTCCACCTCAAACGCAAGCCCGGCCTTGTCGGCCGCCCTAAGCGAGTCCAGCAGCAGAGCCACACCTTTGCCTTCGACTAGCCGCCCTGCCATCACGTAGCGGACCTTGGCGGGCTTGGCGTCCCAGGCCGCCTCGGCGCTGGCAAGGTCAAGCACATCCGCGCTGTCAATCCACGTGGCCGGTGTTACGATCGCGCTTCCCCTGGCATTTGGTCGCCGCAGGCTGTCGCGATATCCGTCATGGGTAAACACCGACAGCGCTGCATGCTTGGCCGACCATCGGGCAAAAGCCTCAGTCAGACGTGCCCGCAGGCGGGCTGCAATCCCCGGGTTCTTGGCACTGTCCACGCGCCAGAATGCGCTTTCGATCACGATGACAAGAGGTTTGCGAAACAGGACCGCCATGATGTTTACGGGCAAACCGGGCGGGATCGGCCAACCGGCGACGCCGCTATGCACAATATCGGCTCCGCGAACGGCACGCAGTGCCGCAAAAGATTTGGCGGGCAACACAAAAATGTCCGACAGGGTGTTCTTGCCGACAGGCAGATGCTGAAACGAGATGTGCGCGCCTGCGGGCAAGTCGACCGGCACCAGATCTTCGGCCGCTCCCTGCTCCTTTGGCAGGCGCGGCCCAAGCAGGATCATATGGCTGATATAATCAAAGTGCCGCCTCAGGTCGCGTTCCCAAAGACGGCCAAGCCAGACTTTGCCATCCGCATCAACGTACCAGGGGATGGGCGTTGTCATCAGATAGCGTGTCGCTGCCAGCGACGCCCGCGCAGAGGCAAACTTGTCAATCACCGCGTACACAATCCTTTTGGACAGCCGCCCGTTAATAGATGAACCGCAAACCACAAAAACAGATTCGCATCGCTGCATAGAACCCACGAATGTATGTTAAACAATTCTCTTGCAGGCAATGAGGAGACTGCGAAGATAATGCAACGACGAACATTGAACTGGCCTCGGGTCGGAAACAACGCTGCCGTCAAAATACACGCCAAACTGGATTTGAACGCAACAATCCCCAACCAATCGCGACTGCTTCACGGCGTCTTCAAAGAGGTCCCGTAAAGTCACCTCGGCATCAGCGACGTCGCTGATTGCGGGCTAAGGCTTCGCAAGGCGCCTTGCCGCAGCGGCCTCTCTTTTCGCGCGGCGTGCGGCACGTCTGGCGCGTTTTGCCTCTCTGTCTTCAGGCGGCGGGGTTTCAACGGCCTCTGCCGGGGGTTCGTCTGGCGCTGCGACATCTGCCACGAACACACGGTTCACCGGCGTAAAGGTCAGCTGTTTTCGCTTGAGCTGGCTTTCGACCTTGCCGACCGCGACAAACGCCTCGTCATTGGTCATGGATGGCCAACTGACGCCTGTCGAAACAAATCCTGCCGCTGAAAGGTCGTTGCCAAGTCTGGCGAAATCAAGTTCCGCAAATGAGAAGTTGTCCGCCCCACGCCGGTCCGACCGCACCCATTGTCGCGAGATGGCATCCAAAACCAGCGGCTCGCGACCGGTAAAGGCAGCCAGATGCCGCGTGATCATGTTCGAGCCGTTGCTGATCCGGCGCTTGATCATGGCAACCTGCTGATCGGCCTGCCCCACCATCGCAAACAGGTGCAGTGCCGAGCCATCCAGCGCAATGACGTGTCGGGCGGCCTTGTAGCGGGCGATCTGCTCTGGCAGCGGATGGTCTTGCGGATGAAAGATGTCATATCCGTCGGCCTCCAGGGATTGCTCGATCCGCCTTTCCTCCAGCACGCTTCCCAATGTTGCGCTAAGTGCTGACCGCGAGATGTACAGACGCTCCGCCCCGGCAGGCTTGATCTTTGTTGCAAAGCGCCGGTGGATGACATCCCGGAATATGCTCGTCCCGCCGGAAAGGGGGCCGATACCGAAACCCTGGCCCGGGACTTCGAGCACATCCACGCGTGTCGGTTCTGCAATGATGCGGATCGGAACGCCGGGACACAAAAGATCAAAGAAGTGCTTGTGGAACCCCGAGATGGCACCATCGGGGACGTCCCGCCGCGCAACAAAGACGACGCCGTCAATCTTGCCTTTCAGTTGATCCAGTGCCCACAGGCGCCCGATGCTTTCCATCAGGAAATGGCCGAAATGACCGATCAGCACACCGCCCCAGATCCAGCGTCCGGGCAGGTGGTCCACGGTTGTCGGGACATCATCTGCAACCAGCAGCGGACGGCCACGCCAGAGGACGGCTTCATGAACGAAATTCTGGTCGGTGTCGTAAACACCGGCCTTGTGAACCAGATACCCTTGGGTAATCGGCACGACAACCGCGTCTGGCACGGTGCGGACAAGCGTGGACCAGCCTCCATCGGGATGCGGTGTTCTTGTCGCGTCGTTCAGATCGACCATGGCAGGTCTTTCTGGACAGGCACGGCACGGGTCCGTGCGGCCGGACG
>JBKJVF010000181.1:0-9359 GCA_046589965.1 Paracoccaceae bacterium | reverse complement strand
TTGATGCTGACGGACCATGTCGGTGATACCTCACCGGACGGGCCGCCGCTGACGCGGGGGCATCTGCAACTGGTGGTCGGCGACGGGCGCGCCTGGTTTGACCGGGCGGTCGCTGCAGGTTGCACCGTGGCAGTGGATTACAGCCGCCAACCCTGGGGCGACGACTGGGGCATGGTGCGCGATCCTTACGGGATCCAGTGGGCGGTGTTGACACCTAATCCCGCGCTCTGGGACAAGGGCGCATGAGGATTCTGTGCCCGAAGTGACAACGATTGCCCGAGTTCCCCGGGGCGAGGCGCGCGCGCGGCTGATTGATGCCGCGCGCACGCTTGTTCGCCGCAACGGTTATGCCGGGACAAGTGTTGACGACCTGTGCAGTGCGGCGGGGGTGACCAAGGGCGCCTTCTTCCACCATTTTGCCACCAAGGAAGCGTTGGGCGTGGCGCTGGTTGAGGACTGGACCGCAACGACCGGCGCGATGTTTGCCGCGCAAGACTATAACCGGCATCCCGATCCGCTGGATCGGGTCTTTGCCTATCTCGACCTTCGCCGCAGCTTTCTGGCGATGCCGCTGCCGGATTTTTCCTGCGTTGCAGGCACTACGGTGCAGGAAACCTACCAATCCCATCCGGCGATCCGGGCGGCGGCGGAGGACAGTGTCCGATCCGGCATGGCTCATGTGGAAGCGCATCTGGCCGAGGCGCTGGCGCATCATCCCGTCGCCGGCGTGACGGCGTCAAGCCTGGCATTGCTGTTCCAGGTGGCCGTGCAGGGCGGCATCGTAGTGGCAAAGGCGCTGGACGATCCGAATGCCGCGCGGGCGGCATTCGACCACTTGGAGCGCTACTTGCGCCTTGTCTTCGATCGACCGGCCCCGTCCGCGTAAGGCCGGCTGTCGATCCGAATCAAATCGCCCAAGGGAATTCATGGCACCACCCGAACCAGCGCGTTCGGATCGCCTGATTCCGCAATATTATAAGAACATATAATGAACAAACTGAATGAGATTGAATTGAGGTCAGCTTTGACCAATTATCGCTGGGAAAGTCCGGCACTTTCTGTCCTTCCCAGACTTCCTACTATATTTAGATGATTTACCCCTGAACTTGCGAATGAACCCCGAAATCTTGGAGCACACCACCACAAGATGCTGGATTTCACGGGTATAAAACACAAGATTTGCCAGAGTTTCCCTAACTTTTATGTTGCCACCCATGAATTCCCATGGCATTCATGTTTCCACGGTGGACGGACAAGACGAAGCAGGGGCGGCTCAAGACCCCGAACAGGCGAATAAGGCAGCTACATACAGGCAAACCCTTTCACCGAATTAAGAGATCCGGCGCGCGAGCGAGCAGAACATCTCCCCCAGGTGGCACGCGTAGCTGGACGCCCAGCGATGGGACAGGCGGCGGATCGAGCAGTGGCAGCAGCTCGGTCCGCCGTTATTATTTTGGGCCCCCGAAACGGGGCCAGCGGCCAGGGAAACAAGGGAGCCCGCAGGGCGAATGTCAGGGGATTTCAGGGGCGAATACTACCAAAAGGTAGATGCCAAGGCGCGGGTCTCGATCCCCGCGGTCTTTCGGCGCGCGCTTGAAGCCGAAGACCCTCCTAGCCCCGAATATCCTCGCCCGCGTGTCTACATGGTCTATGGCGGCAAGCGTCGCCAGTTTGTCGAATGCTATTCCAAGCAGGGCATGGACCTGGTGACGGCGCAGATCATGTCGATGGACATGGACAGCGACGACCGCGTCAAGGCCGAGCGCGACATGATCCAGCGCTCTGTCGTGGTGGAGGTGGAGCCTGACGGGCGAGTCGTCCTGCCGCCGAAAGTCCGCGAAAAGCTGGGCCTGACCGCAGACGACATCGCCAAGGGGATCGAAGCTGCCTTTGCCGGTCAGGGTGATCGGTTCGAGATGTATCGCCGCGAGACGTTTGACGCCATCGCAGCAGCCGAGGACGATGACGAGGATGACCTCGATCCGCGCGTCCGCATCGGCCGGCACTTGAAGGGGCGCTGACGTGCCGCGCCCCGATGCCGCCGCCGCCCAAATCCCCCATATCCCGGTGCTTTTGGCACCATTGCTGATTGCCGTTGCCCCAGTGCGCGGTATCTGGATCGATGGCACCTTTGGCGCGGGCGGCTATGCGCGCGGGCTGCTTGATGCCGGTGCGGACCGCGTCATCGGCATTGATCGCGACCCCCTGGCCCTGTCGATGGCCGCGGCATGGGCCGACACCTATGGCCCCCGCCTGACCCTGATCGCAGGCAACTTTTCGGACCTCGATACGCTTGCAGGCACCAAGGTCGATGGCGTCGTACTAGACTTGGGCGTGTCGTCGATGCAGATCGACCGCGCCGAACGCGGATTTTCGTTCCAGAAGGATGGTCCCCTCGACATGCGGATGAGCCAGGATGGTCCGTCCGCTGCCGATCTTGTCAATGATACCGACGAGGCGGACCTTGCCGATATCCTGTATATCTTTGGCGAGGAGCACGCCTCGCGCCGGATCGCGCGCGCCATTGTCGCCGCCCGTACGGCCGGGCCGATCACCACCACGCTGCAATTCGCGGAGATTGTCGCGCGCTGCCTGCCGCGCCCGAAACCGGGCCAAAGCCATCCCGCGACGCGCAGCTTTCAGGCCATCCGGATCGCCGTGAACGCCGAGTTTTCCGAACTCGCCCAAGGGCTTGCCGCGGCAGAACGTGTTCTGCTGCCGGGGGGCAAGCTGGCAGTGGTGACGTTTCACAGTCTTGAGGACCGCATCGTCAAGCAATACCTGCAACTGGCAGCGGGGCAGGACCCCAACGCCAACCGATATGCCCCGCCGGCTGCCCATGACGCCGCGCGCTACAAATTGCTGACGCGCCGCGCGATTACTGCCGACGCCCATGAACTTGCAGCCAACCCGCGCGCTCGTTCGGCCAAGCTGCGCATCGCCGAACGGCTGGCCGCCCCTGCCCAGAACCTGGACCCCGACCGGATTGCGGTTCCGGCCCTGCCCATGAAAGGACGCCGCAGATGATGCGCCCTGCCTTCGCCGTTCTGGCCTTCCTTGCGGTCATTGCCACCGGCTTTTGGGCGTATCGCGAGAATTACCAGACCCAGGACGCCCTGCGCGACCTGCGCGACCTCCAAGGGGACATTGCGGCCCTGCGCGAAAGCCTTGGCGTCCAGCGGGCGGAATGGGCCTACCTCAACCGACCTGACCGCCTGCGTGAACTGGCCGACCTCAACTTTGACCGGTTGGGTCTGATGCCGATGGACCCCAGCCAGTTCGGACATATCGCGCAGGTCTCGTACCCGGCACTCGCGCCTCTGACGCCAAACCTGACCGACGCCGTGTCGGTCAGCGGTACGGAAGATGGGGGTGGCTTGTGATCCGCACACCGCTCCGTCCGCTTGCCCAAATCCTTCATGCCCGCGCGCATGGCGAAAACCCCGACAGTATCCAGCGCGAGAACGCGCGCCTGCGCAACGAGGTCGCACGCGACCGGTCCCGGTCCCGGGCCGAGTTTCGCCTGCTGCTGCTGGGCGTCTGCTTTGCCATGGCGTTTGCAACGATCGGCGCGCGCATGGGCATGCTGTCGTCGTCCGTCCCGGCCGAGCCGCTAAGTGCTGCCTCGGGCGCAGATGTTGTGGCAGGGCGCGCCGAAATCGTCGACCGCAATGGCCGTCTTCTTGCGACCAACATGACCACCAACGCCCTTTACGCGCATCCCAAGATCATGGTGGACCCCGGCCGCGTGGCTTCCGAACTGGCCGAGATCTTCCCCGAACTTGATGCCGCAGACCTCGCCCGTCGCTTTACCGATGGGCGCAGCTTTGTCTGGATCAGGCGCGTTCTCAGCCCCGAACAACTGCAGCGTGTCCATGACATCGGCGATCCCGGTCTTCTGTTCGGCCCACGTGAAATGCGCCTTTACCCCAATGGAAAGCTTGCCGCCCATGTGCTGGGCGGGTCCAGTTTCGGGGCCGAAGGTGTGGCATCTGCCGAACTCATCGGCACCGCCGGCATCGAAAAGGCGCTGAACGCACGCCTCAGCGACCCAGCGCAGGCGAGCACACCCCTGACCCTGTCGCTGGACCTGACGATCCAGGCCACAGTGGCCGAGGTCCTTGGGGCCGGGATGGCCATGATGAACGCACGGGGCGCGGCCGGCATCGTGATGGATGTCCATACCGGCGAAATCCTTGCCATGGTGTCTTTGCCCGATTTCGACCCTAACGACCGCCCGAACCCGGCTGTCAAGGGTGAGCCTGCCGACAGCCCGTTGTTCAACCGCTCGGTGCAGGGCGTTTATGAACTGGGGTCCACCTTCAAGATCTTTGCAGTGGCCCAGGCGATGGAGCTGGGCCTGGTGAACCCTGATACGCTGGTCGATGCCAATTCGCCGATGCGCTGGGGCAAGCACCTGATCAAGGAATTCAAAGACAAGAATTATGGGCCCCTGTTGTCCGTGCGCGATGTCATCATCAAGTCCTCGAACGTGGGCACCGCCCATATTGCCCTGATGATCGGACCGGAACGGCAAAAGGCGTTTCTGAAATCGCTGGGCTTTTTCGAATCCACCAAAGTGGAACTGATCGAGGCCCCGGGTGCCAAGCCACTGATCCCGCCGAAATGGCCGGAAATTGTCACGATAACAACCTCTTACGGGCATGGCATGTCTGCAAGCCTGTTGCATCTGGCTGCGGCCTACGGCGCCATTGCCAATGGCGGCGTGATGCTGACGCCCACGCTGGTCAAGCGCGATGGCCCGGTGACCGGCACCCGCGTGATGCGGCAAGACGTGGCCGCGGCATCGCTGACCATGCTGCGCGGTGTGGTGACCGACGGCACCGCATCGCTGGGCGACGTGCCGGGATATGAGGTGGCGGGCAAAACAGGTACCGCCGACAAGCCCAAGCGCACAGGCGGCTATTACAACGACAAGGTCATCAACACCTTTGCGTCGGTCTTTCCGGCCTCGGACCCCAAATATGTGGTCATGGTCATGCTGGATGAACCGGTCGAAACCTCCGGCTCCGAACCCCGGCGCACGGCGGGGTGGACGTCGGTTCCTGTCGCGGCCGAAGTGATCAGACGCATCGCGCCGATCCTGGGCCTGCGTCCATCGGTTGAACCCATCCCCTTGGATGGGCTAACAGCCGTCAGTAACTAGGGCGGGGCCATGTACACCATGCCCGGCGGGACGGAGACGGGAATGGCGCAAAAGGTGGTCAGCCTTGCTGAACTGGGACTGATGGCGCAAGGCGGACGCGAGGCGCGCGTCACCGACCTGACGCTTGACAGCCGCGCGGTCCGCGATGGCACGTTGTTTGCCGCATTGCCGGGCAGCCGGATGCATGGGGCCGAATTCATCGGCCCGGCGCTCCGCATGGGGGCCGCCGCGATCCTGACCGATGCGTCGGGCGCGCGCATCGCCGCCGAACCCCTGGCCAACAGCCGCGCCGCCCTGATCATCGCCGATGACCCGCGCGAGGCGCTGGCCCGCGCGGCGGCCCTTTGGTTTCACGCCCAGCCCGACTGCATGGTGGCGGTCACCGGCACCAATGGCAAAACCTCTGTCGCGACCTTTGCGCGCCAGATCTGGTCCGCCCTTGATCACCCCGCCATCAATATCGGCACCACCGGGATCGAGGGTGCCTGGACCGCCCCCTCCAGCCACACCACGCCCGACCAGATCGTCCTGCACCGGATGCTTGCCGCAGCCGCGCAGGCCGGCATCACCCATGCCGCGATGGAGGCGTCAAGCCACGGCCTTGACCAGCGCCGCCTCGACGGCGTGCGCCTGACGGCTGCGGGGTTCACCAATCTGACGCAAGATCATCTCGACTATCACCTAACGATGGAGGCCTATTTCGAGGCCAAGGCAGCACTCTTCACCCGCATCCTGCCCCCGGATGGCGTGGCGGTCATCAATGCCGATGCAGCGGGCGGGGCCGAAATGCTGGCGCGCGTGCAGGGCAGGGGGCTTCGTACCATCACCGTGGGCAAGGGGACCGATGCTGACCTGCGCATCACCGGCCAGCGGTTTGACGCGACGGGTCAGGACCTGCGGTTTGATCATGCGGGCAAACCCCACCAGGTCCGCCTGGACCTGATCGGCGGGTTCCAGGCCGAAAACGTGCTTGTCGCGGCTGGCCTCTGCATCGCCTCCGGCACGCCGCCCGGCGATGTCTTCGGGGTCTTGTCGCGCCTGACAGGTGTACGCGGCCGTATGCAGATGGTCGCGCGGCGCACCAACGGGGCCTCGGTCTTTGTGGATTATGCCCACACGCCCGACGCCATCGCGACCGCCCTGCAGGCGCTTCGCCCCCATGTCCTTGGCCGGATCGTCGTCGTCTTCGGCGCAGGCGGTGACCGCGACACCACCAAACGCCCACTGATGGGCGCCGCCGCCCGTGCCCACGCGGATGTTCTTTATGTCACCGATGACAACCCGAGGTCCGAAGACCCCGCCGCGATCCGCGCCGCGATCATGGCCGCCTGCCCCGAAGCGAACGAGGTCGGCGACCGCGCCGAGGCGATCTTGCGCGGTGTCGACGCCCTTGGCCCCGGGGACGCCCTGCTGATCGCGGGCAAGGGTCACGAATCCGGCCAGATCATTGGCGGCGACGTCTTTCCCTTTGACGATGCCGAGCAGGCCAGTATCGCGGTCGCCGCACTGGACGGGTTGATATGACCGCTTTGTGGACCTCGACCGAGGCCGTCGCCGCAACCGGTGGCAGGTCCACCGCGCGCTGGGCCGCGACTGGCGTGTCCATCGACACACGCACCATCGTGCCCGGTGATCTGTTCGTGGCTCTTGCCGCCGAACGTGACGGCCATGACTTTGTCGTCACCGCGTTTGCACGGGGGGCCGCCGCCGCCGTAGTCAGCCACGTCCCCGATGGCTTGCCGCAAGATGCCGCCCTTCTGATCGTGCCGGACGTGCAGGCCGCCCTTGAAGGACTGGCCCGCGCCGCACGCGCCCGCACGGTAGCCAAAGTGGTCGGCATCACCGGATCGGCAGGCAAGACCTCCACCAAGGAAATGTTGCGCGTCATTCTGGGCGGGCAGGGGCAGACCCATGCATCCACCGCCAGCTACAACAACCACTGGGGTGTGCCGCTGACACTGGCGCGCATGCCCGCCGATACCGAATTTGCCGTGATCGAGATCGGCATGAACCACCCCGGTGAAATTGCCCCACTGGCCCGGATGTCCGCTCTTGATGTCGCGGTCATCACCACGGTGGGCGCCGCCCATCTCGAGGCGTTCGACAGCGTCGACGGCATCGCCCACGAAAAGGCGGCGATCATGGACGGGCTGCGCCCCGGTGGCACAGCAATCCTGAACGCCGATGTGCCGACAGCAGCCATTCTTTTGGCGCGCGCCCGTCAGCTTGGTGTGCGCATCCTGTCCTTTGGCCGCATGACAGATGCCGACTATCGGTTGGATCAGGTCACTCTGGCGGCCAACGCGACGGTTGTACATGCCAGCCGCCACGGCGACGGAGTTCTGTTCAAGATTGGCGCCCCGGGTGCGCATTTCGCGGCCAATGGTTTGGCCGCCCTCGCGGTGGCCGACGTTCTGGGCTGCAACCCGGTCATCGCCGCCTGCGACCTTGGCAATTGGTCCCCGCCTGCGGGGCGCGGCACGCGTGAGCGCATCATCACCGACCCGGTCGATGAAAGCGGCTTTGACCTTCTTGACGACGCCTTCAATGCCAACCCGGCCTCGATGGCGGCAAGCCTTGATGTGCTGATCGCCACCCGGCCCGAAGATGGCATCGGGCGCATCGGCGCGGGACGGCGTATCGCGGTCTTGGGCGACATGCTGGAGCTTGGCCCGACCGAGGTGGCACTTCACGCCGCCATCGCCAAACATCCGGGGCTGGAGGGGATTGCCACGATCCATTGTGTCGGCCCGCGCATGCGCGCGCTTTGGGACATACTGCCGCGCCGCCAGCGTGGCGAATGGCACGAGGCGTCGGCTGACTTTGTCTCGCGCGCCCGGACGCTGGTCGATGCAGGCGACGTCATCCTTGTCAAAGGGTCCAAGGGATCAAAAGTCAGTCTCGTTGTTGACGCCCTGCGCAAACTGGGTCAGGCGAACGCGACTGCAAAAGAGGGAACGTCCTGAATGTTGTACTGGTTGACCGAGTTTTCCGACGGGGGCGATGCCTTCAACCTCTTTCGTTACATCACCTTTCGCGCCGGTGGAGCCTTTGCCACGGCGCTGATCTTCGGATTCATCTTTGGGCAGCCCCTGATCAACCTCTTGCGCCGCCGTCAGGGCAAGGGGCAGCCGATCCGCGATGACGGACCCCAGACTCATTTCGTCAAGGCGGGCACGCCGACGATGGGGGGGCTGTTGATCCTGTCGGCGCTGATGGTGTCGACGCTTTTATGGGCGCGGCTCGACAATCCCTATGTGTGGATCGTCATTCTGGTCACGCTTGCCTTCGGGCTGATCGGCTTCGCCGATGATTATGCCAAGGTGACCAAGCAGAATACCAAGGGCGTGTCCTCGCGCATCCGTTTCGGTCTTGGGCTGTTGATCGCGGCCATGGCGGCCTATGCGGCGGCCAGATTTCACCCTGTGGAACTGACCGATCAACTGGCTTTGCCGTTCTTCAAGGATGCGCTGATAAATCTGGGGGTATTCTTCGTGCCCTTCGGGATGATCGTCATAGTGGGCGCGGCCAATGCGGTGAACCTGACCGATGGTCTGGATGGCCTTGCCATTATGCCGGTGATGATCGCCGCAGGCACCCTTGGCATCATCGCCTATGCCGTCGGCCGCGTCGACTTTACCGAATATCTTGACGTCCACTACGTCCCCGGCACGTCAGAACTGCTGATCTTTTCCGCTGCCCTTTTCGGCGGGGGCCTGGGGTTCCTGTGGTATAACGCTCCCCCCGCAGCCGTCTTCATGGGCGACACCGGGTCCCTGGCCCTTGGCGGAGCGCTGGGCGCGATGGCGGTCTGCACCAAACACGAAATCGTACTGGCCATCGTCGGTGGCCTTTTCGTGGTCGAGGCGCTCAGCGTCATCATTCAGGTTCTGTACTACAAGCGGACGAAAAAGCGCATTTTCCTCATGGCGCCGATCCACCACCATTTTGAAAAAAAGGGCTGGGCCGAGCCGCAGATCGTGATCCGGTTCTGGATCATCAGCCTGATTCTGGCGCTGCTTGGGCTGGCCACGCTGAAAGTGCGGTAGGGCCGGCCTGCACCGCACTGATTACTTTGCCTGCGGCTTCTGCTAACCTTCCGGCATCAAGGGAGGGTGACCATGCCGCCAAAACCCCGCCAGATGCGCCTTACGCCGGAACTGGTCGCCCGGGTGCCGCCCTATGCGGGGGC
>JBKJVF010000230.1:0-6550 GCA_046589965.1 Paracoccaceae bacterium | reverse complement strand
GTGCATGTTCAGCCGGTCCATTTCCGGCAGGCTGACCACCATGCCCAAGGCCCCGCCACGCGGGATGATCGTGGCTTTGTAGACCGGGTCGCATTTCGGCATGTTCATGCCAACGATGGCGTGACCGGCCTCGTGATACGCGGTCTTTTCCTTTTGATCGGCGGTCAGGACCATCGACCGGCGCTCGGCCCCCATCATCACCTTGTCCTTGGCGTTTTCAAAGTCGGACATGGTGACAAACCGGCGGCCCACGCGGGCAGCAGTCAGCGCGGCCTCGTTCACCAGGTTGGCCAAGTCAGCACCCGAAAACCCGGGGCAACCGCGCGCAATGATGCGCAGATCGACATCGGGACCGACTGGCACCTTGCGGGCATGCACGGTCAGGATCTTTTCGCGACCCTTGATGTCAGGGTTCGGCACATGGATCTGGCGGTCAAAACGGCCTGGGCGCAGCAGTGCTGGGTCCAGCACGTCCTTGCGGTTGGTGGCCGCGACGATGATGACGCCCTCATTCGCCTCAAAACCGTCCATCTCGACCAGCAACTGGTTCAGCGTCTGTTCGCGTTCGTCATTGCCGCCGCCGATGCCGACACCGCGTGCACGGCCAACGGCATCAATTTCGTCGATGAACACGATGCAGGGCGCGTTTTTCTTGGC
The DNA here is from genome assembly GCA_046589965.1 of Paracoccaceae bacterium. Taxonomy (GTDB): domain Bacteria; phylum Pseudomonadota; class Alphaproteobacteria; order Rhodobacterales; family Rhodobacteraceae; genus JAJNPS01. The sequence goes on along the minus strand of JBKJVF010000230.1, from coordinate 5,893 downwards.
TTGCTCAAACATGTCGCGCACGCGGCTTGCACCAACGCCCACAAACATCTCCACAAAGTCAGAGCCCGAGATGGTAAAGAACGGCACGCCAGCCTCACCGGCAATGGCGCGGGCGAGCAGGGTTTTACCGGTACCGGGCGGACCGACCAGCAACGCGCCTTTGGGGATCTTGCCACCAAGACGGCTGAACTTCTGCGGGTTGCGCAGGAATTCCACGATCTCTTCCAGTTCTTCCTTGGCCTCGTCGATGCCGGCCACGTCGTCGAACGTCACCCGCCCCTGCTTTTCGGTCAACAGCTTGGCGCGCGATTTGCCAAAGCCCATCGCGCCACCTTTGCCGCCGCCTTGCATGCGGTTCATGAAGAAGATCCAGATGCCGATCAGCACCAGGAACGGCAGCCAGAGCGAGACAAAGGACATGATCCCGGACTCTTCCTGGCTTTCGGCACGCACTTCGACGCCCTTTTCGATCAGCTGGTCCGTCAGTTCTTCGCCTTCGGGGCGGATGGTGACGTATTTGGTGTTGTCCTTGCCGGTGACGATGACGCGCTCGCCATCAAGGATCACGCTGGCGACGGCGCCCTGATCGACCTGCGCAATGAAGTCGGAATAGGCAATCGGACGCGCGGTCGATGTTGCCTGGCTGCCATTGAAGAGGTTGAACAAGGCCAGGACGAGCAGGAACAGAACGACCCAGAATGCGATATTTCGTGCGTTACCCACGAAGGAACTCCCGTATGATCTGCCACGCCAAACCGGGCGCAGGCTTGATACCTAAGATAGACAGATTGGCGCTGCGTTCAATGCGATAACAGAAATGAGACAAAGGACGGCGAAACCGTCGCAGTCCAACCTGCGCTGAAACCCGCGCAGGGGGCGGCAACAAGTGTCCCATCCCGCCAGATGCCAGGGGTGACGATCAGCGTATCGCGGGCAAGGCCGGTGTCGCGCCAGCCCTTGGCCTGACGCAGGCCATCGGCCCCAAGGGCACGAATTTCAAGGTCAGGCGCATGCGGGCCGGACAGATGCCAGCGGCTGTCCCACGGCTGGTCGGTGGGGGTGGTCAAGGTGGCGACAGCGCGTGGTTCGCGGGAAAGTATAAACTCTGTCGGATTATTCCGCATCCGGCAGCCAGCCAAAGTGCTGGCTTTGCCGAAGAGGATGGCACCTTGCATTCGTTCGACTGCTTCTGCCCTAGGGGCATGGTAGCTGCCGCTTAGCCATCGAAGGGCATAATTCATAAGGCGTCGTTGCAACTCAAACTGCAACTCCTGGAATGCGAGGCGATCAAAGTGCAGCGCCCCACCTCTTTCTTGCACAACCCGGGCCGCTGCAGCCTGCGTCGCGCCATCAAGGGCTGACCTTGCGAAGTCCATGTGCTCTACGACCGCTGCCAGATGTTCGACGGAGATCCCTAAAGGTTTCAAGGCGACCAGCGCTTTGCGGGCCTTAACCCGAAGATAATGTTCGTTCTCGTTAGTTGGGTCATCGACCCAACTAATCTTTCTATTGGTCAGGTATGACCGCAGATCAGCGCGCGAAACGTCAAGGAATGGGCGGGTAAAAACGACGCCCCGCTCGTTCCAAGCAGTGCGCATCCCAGAAAGACCATCCACTCCAGCTTTGCGCGCAAGCCCCATCAGAAAGGTTTCGGCCTGATCATCCGCAGTGTGGCCAACGACGATGTGCCCGACGCCACGATCGAATGCCCAGTCTGCAATAAGACTGTAGCGCGCTCGGCGAGCACGTTCAGAAAGGTTACCAGTTGCTGAACTACTATCGTTCCATACGACCACATCATGCGAAACGCCAAGGGCTGCACAAACGAGGCCAACATGGCGGGCTTCGTCAGCGCTTTCCTTTCGAAGCCCGTGGTCAATTGTAACGGCATGCACAGTCCAGCCCCTTACGGGCCTTGCTTCTTCCATCAAGCAAAGCAACGCCAAAGAGTCGCCTCCTCCAGAAACAGCAACTCCGACTTTTTCTGGTTTGGCCCAGGCAAACGCAGCGGATGCAACTTGCAGCAGGACAGCATCGGCAGGATCAGGTGTTCCGTCGCCTACTGGCACCCCAGCCCCTGCATCGCGACCTGCGCCTGTGTGGCGGGCAGGCTGCCCGGGAACCGCACGCCAACCTCGCCCAGCGTGACGCAAGCTTCGGGCGTCTGACCCAGCGTGCCCAGCGCCTCGCCCAACTTCAGCAATGCGTCCCCGGCGCGCGCCCCGTCCGGTGCGGCGTTGAACGCGTCCAGATAGGCCCGCGCCGCATTTGATGTTTCCTGCAGCCGGGTCAAAGCCTCGCCCCGCTGGAAATGCGCCTCGGGGGTCAGGGCGCCACCCGGATAGGTTTGGGCATAGGTCGCAAAGAGCGTTTCAGCACCGCGAAAGTCACCGGTATCGAGCACCGCCTTGGCCCGGTCAAATTCTGCTTGCTCGCCCACGGCCATTTCAACGCCACCCGTGTCGGGAACCGTCGGGTCAGCTGGTGGTGGTGCGCTCGGGTCGGCCCCGCCCAGCGGTGCTGTCGCCCCAAGGGTCGCCGGATCGCAGCCCTCGGTCAGCTCGCAAACACGAAACTCCAGATCGCCGACCCGGTTGGTGCCGTCGGTTGCCACGCGGCTCAGCCGGATCTCGATTTCTTCGGTCTTTGATGTCAGGCGCGTCAGTTCCGCCTCGATGGTGTCCATCCGCTGCAACGCGTCACCGCCAGCCGCCCCGGTCTGGGCGGCACCGCTGGTCACAAGCTCGGCCTTCAGCGCGTTGAATTCGGCCATCAGGGCGGACAACTCGCCGCGAATGTCGGCCAGCGTCTGCGTCCGGTCCTGCGCAAGGGCCGGACCGGACAGCAGAACCGCGCAAAGGACAAGCCAGCGCGTCAAGATCAGACCCCTGCGCCTGCCGACAGGACCGTGACGGCCCGGCGGTTCTGGGCGTAGCAGGCCTCGACCGAACAGACCTCGATGGGCCGTTCCTTGCCGTAGGAAATGGTGCGCATCCGGCTGGCAGGGATGCCTTGCGCGATCAGGAAGTTCTGCACGGCGTTGGCGCGTCGCGCGCCCAGCGCAATGTTGTATTCGCGCGTGCCCTGTTCGTCGGCATGGCCTTCGATGATGATGGCATAGCCGGGATTGGTCTGCAGCCACTGCGCCTGACCCGCCAGAATGCCACGCGCGCTATCGCTCAGGTTCGACTGGTCGACGGCGAACAGAACCTTGTCGCCCACGGTCTGGTTGAAATAGGCGATCGAGGCCGGATTGCTCGGATCACCCAGACCCGTGGTGCCGATGCCAGTTCCGCCTGCTCCGCCACCCCCCGCGCCACCGGCACCGCCCGCGCCGTAGCGGTCAGGATTGTTGCAGGCCGCCAGCGCCAGGGCCGCGACGATCAGCAGTGCTTTGGGCAGAAGTGTCATTGAGGGCTGTCCTTCTTTTGTTGTTTGGCTCGATTGAGGCACAATATCAGGTTTCAGTGGCCGGGGGAATCCTTCCCGAACCGCGATTTCATGGCAAAAGTGGCGACCATGCCGGGTCAGAGGCCGGGCCATCCGTCGGCACTTGCCGAATGTTGCGCCCCGAGATGTCCACCGACCAAAGCGAAGCTGCCCCTTCGGCGCCCGGGCTTTCGCGGGTGAACATGATCACGCGGCCATTGGGGGCCCAGGTCGGACCTTCGTCCAGAAACGACGTGGTCAGCAGGCGTTCTTCGGACCCGTCGGTGCGCATCACGCCAATATGGAACCGGCCTGCATTTTGCTTGGTGAACGCGATCAGGTCGCCGCGCGGGCTCCAGACCGGGGTGCCGTACTTGCCCTGCCCGCCCGAGATTCGCTGCGCCTCGCCGCCGCCTGCAGGCATGATGTACAACTGCTGGCCGCCCGAACGGTCGCTTTCAAACACGATCTGGCTGCCATCCGGGGAATAGCTGGGACCGGTTTCGATCGAGGGCGCATTGGTCAGCTGGTTCAACTGCCCCGATCCCACGTCGACGGTGTACAAATCGCTGTTGCCACCCTGTTCAAGGCTGAACACCACGGTCTGCCCGTTCGGTGCAAACCTGGGCGCAAAGGTCATCGTGCCGGGCTGTTCGCCCAAAGACCGGGTGTCAAGCGTGCGCGCGTCCATCAGGTAGATCGATGGGAACCCCGACTGGTAGGACGTGAACAGGATCTGATCGCCCGAGGGCGAAAAGCGCGGCGCAAGGACGATGGACCCACTGTCCGTCAGATACTGGACGTTCGCGCCGTCATAATCCATCACCGCAAGCCGTTTGTCGCGTTTGGCCTTGGGTCCGCTTTCGCTGACAAAGACCACGCGGCTGTCGAAATAGCCGCCCTCGCCGGTGATGCGGCTATAGGCGGCATCGGCAACCTTGTGCGCCATCCGACGCCACCCGCCGGTCGAACCCGCAAATTGCAGCCCCTCGCCCAGTTGCTCGCCCGAAAAGATGTCAAAGATGCGAAACTTCACCGTGATGCGGTCGCCCGCCACGGTCACGGCTCCGACGACGAGCCCCTGGGCATTGATCGCCTTCCAGTCCTCATAAGCAACCGGCTGGTCAAAGCTGGACACCTGGCTGATATGCGCCTCGGCCGGTATCTCGCGGAAAAGACCGGTGCCGGTCAGGTCGGCTGCGATCACGCGGCTGATTTCGCGCGCATAGTCACCCGCGCCGCCCTCGTCGACAAAGTCCGGGATCGCCAAGGGGAGGGGTTCGATCACGCCCGACCCGATGACAATCCGCAGCGGGCCATCCTGCGCCATCGCTGGTGGCACGAAGGACATCGCCATCACCGCCATCGCCAGCAGTCTCAAAGTCAGGATCATCGGGGTGCGCATCGGCCTCAAACTCCGGTTTTTTGATTTTACATAGCCCATGGGGCTGCGTCTCTGCAGATGGAAAGTCAAAACCGGCGGTCTGCCGCCCATGGGATGGGGCGTCATCGCATCCTCATCCCGTTGGGGTCAAAGACCAGTTCCACGACCTTCCAGGTCTCGTATTTGTCCAGTGGCAGCGGGATGCCGCCTTCGTTTGATGCCCGGATGATCGCACGCCGTCCGGCCTCGAACGCGGTGCGGGTGGCCGCTTCGGTCGGGCCATCGCTTTCGATCAGTTCAAATCCGTTTGGCTTGGCATCCGGACCAAAGGTCACGCGAATGACGACGGTCGTGCGCAAGGCGTCGGTCGAGGCGGACCCCAGGTTCCATTTGCTGCCGATCACCCGGCTGAAATCACCGATCTCGCCTTCGGTCAGGGGCTCGCCCCCACCTGCACTGGCCGCAACATCCGCCCCGGAGTCAGCGGCGGATTCTTCAGTTGCTGCCTCGTTGACCGCTGCCGCAATGGCCGCCGCGACGTCGTCGTCGGTCTGGGCCGTGTCCTCTGGCGCAGGTTCGCTCGGCACTTCGGCTGTCTCCTCCACCACCGGGCGCGGCGCCGGCCGCGACTTTGGCCGCAGCGATGTCTGCATGCCCAACGCCTCGGGCTGCTCTTCGGTTGCCTCGGTGCGCAGCACGTCGCCGGATTCCGGCGCGACCGTCTCGGGTGTGTCTTCGGGGACCACCACCGGGTCTGGGGTCGGGGTGTCCGTGGTCGCGGGCGTCGGGTCGGGCGCGGTTTCGACATCCGGCTCCGGCGTCGGCGCAGGATCGGGTGACACCGTGTCAGCCGGGCGCGCCTCGGGCTGCACCTCGGGCGAGGCGGAGGGCAGGATCTGTTCTTCGGGGGCCAGGGGCGCAATCGGTTCGGGCACGACGATGGGCTGCGGCACCGGATCGGGCGGCAGTTCGGGCGCGGGCTCTGGCAAAGGTTCAGGTTCTGGCGCAGGTTCCGGTTCCGGAGCGGGTTCGGGTTCCACCTGCGGTTCGGGCGCGGGTTCAGGTTCCACCACGTCGGGC
>JBKJVF010000148.1:0-21694 GCA_046589965.1 Paracoccaceae bacterium | reverse complement strand
CCGTAGGAGTCTGGGCCGTGTCTCAGTCCCAGTGTGGCTGATCATCCTCTCAAACCAGCTATGGATCGTCGGCTTGGTAGGCCATTACCCCACCAACTACCTAATCCAACGCGGGCCGATCCTTTGCCGATAAATCTTTCCTCAACCACCACTACAGTGATCGAGCACATACGGTATTACTCCCAGTTTCCCGAGGCTATTCCGTAGCAAAGGGCACGTTCCCACGCGTTACTCACCCGTCCGCCGCTAGGACCGAAGTCCCCGCTCGACTTGCATGTGTTAGGCCTGCCGCCAGCGTTCGTTCTGAGCCAGGATCAAACTCTCAAGTTGAAATGGGCGATAGCCCATTCTTGACGTCGAACCTTCGCACATCTGTCCATAATGCCATCTCTGGCAAAATAGATCAGTCTCTGTCTGTACAAAGTCGCCCTAAAGCAACCTCGCCAAGACAGTGAAGCTGACACCTGGATCATCGGATGCTTACACACCCTACCAGGTCGATATGCTAGCGTTAGACGCCGATCGCGCCCAAACCGCCCACATATCCCTTCATCAATCTACAACTTCAAAGAGCGCGGACACAAAAAAAGCAGCACGCTGAATGTTCCAGCGTAACCACCGCCTTGCCTCCGGTATTGTCTTGCCCCGATCTTCGTCGTGGCGTCCGATCCGTTTTGCACCGCGTTGCCGCGTCGCCGTCCGTTTCGGTGAAGGGGCTTCTACGTCCGGGCGCGCACCCCTGCAAGCGAAAAATGACAGGGTGATGACGAAAACTGCACGGCACGCGCCTTTTCGCCGGGCAACCCGCAACGCATTGCTGCAAACATGGGCATTCCTGCACGACCAGAAGCGCGATTACAGCCGGGCGACGCCGTTTTCATGGGTAATGCGCCCGCCGGCGACCGTCAGAACCACCCCGAGCGCCCCGATTCCCGACGCGGCGACCGACTCGATATCGCCCCCGAGCAGCACCAGATCCGCGGCCATTCCCGCAACCAGCCGGCCGGCAACATGCTCGCGATGGGCGGCCCATGCCCCCCCGGCGGTATAGGCATAAAGGACATCCATCAGGTCCAGCCGTTCATCGGCGCAACTGTCATAGGGCGCGCGGGTCAAAGCCGCCTGGATGCCCCGCAAGACGGCGACATCCGTGACCGGCCAGTCCGACGCATAGGCCACCCTCGCCCCCGCCTTGACCAGCGTTCGCTGCAGAAAGCTGTCGGCCCAGCGGCTGCGTCCGACCTTGTCCATCGCGGGATACAACGCAAAATCCATCGCACCGGGCGCATGCGACGGCTGAAGCGAGGCCACAATCTCCAGTTTCCCCAATCTGGGAACATCCGCCCGGTCGATCAACTCGATATGTTCGATCCGGTGGCGGCTGTCGCGCGCACCATTGGTGCGTCGCGCCGCCGCATAGCCTTTGATGGTCTGGCGTACCGCCCCGTCTCCGATGGCATGGACGGCGATCTGAAGACCGCGTCGATCCGCTTCGATTGCGACACGGTCAAACGCGTCCTGACTGAAGAGCGGCGTGGCGCGATGCCCCGGCATGTCGGGATAGGCATCCAGCCGGTAAGCCGTGCCGCTGTCCATGACGCCGTCCATGAACAACTTGACGAAGCCTGACGTCAGCCAGTCGTCATCGAAGTCGCGCCGCATCGCGTCCGCACGGTCAAGCTCCGACAGGTCCATATGTGGCTTGAAATGGAACGGAACCTTGACGCGGGCCGAAAGTTCGCCCGCCATCTGCATCTCGCGCAATATCTCCAGCAGATACCGGTTGCCATCCATGTTCACGATGGAGGTGACGCCATGTGCCGCGCAATGTGCCAAGCCCCGCGCCAGCATCGCGCGGTCCTGCGCGCGTTGTGAGGGCGTCGGCATCGGAACGGGTTCGGCCCCGGTCGCGATGCCAAGATAGGCGCGTTCTTCCCCGCTGAGCGTGACAACGGGCGCAAACGCCTCGAACTCGCGCAGCTCGCCCGTGGCAAGGCCGTCCGCCCCCATCACCACCTCGTGCCCCTGGGGCGTCGCGGCCCCATGCAATAGGCCAGCGGCCGCCAGGGCCGCCGTATTGGCCCAGACTGTATGGTGGTCATAGGCGGTCAGGGCGATGGGCCGATCTGCGACAACCGCATCCAGGTCGTGGCGGGTCATGGGATGATCAAGCAGCGCGTAATCCGCCCCCTGCGCCATCAAAAGCGGCTGATCGGGACGGGACGCAGCAAAGGCGCGAAACATGTCCGACAGCGCCGCGGCGCCATAGACGCCCGTCAGTTGCAGATGCGAAAGCTCCGCGCCGCCAAAGAACAGATGCATGTGGCTTTCAACAAAACCCGGCAAAAGCGTGCACCGCTTGGCGTCAATCACCCGGGTCCCCTGCCCCGCCAATGCCTCGACCGACCGCCGATCCCCGACCGCGACGATCCTGTCGCCCGCGATGGCCACGGCTTCTGCCCGAGGGTTACGCACGTCCATCGTCAAAACGCGGGCATTTGTGATGATCAGATCGACATGCATCGTATCGTTTGCTCCTTCGGCAAGTCTGCCTATCACTGTCCTGCGCGGCCCTCAGGCCTTGGCGCCGATTCCGTCGCCCGGCCCTTCGGCCATGACGCACAGCATCTCGAACATCAGGCTGATGCCCAGCCATGCAGTGCCGCCCAAGGGATCGAAAGGGGGCGACACTTCGACGAGGTCGGCCCCGACCACGTTCAGCCCACGCAGACCGCGCGCGACCTGCAGGGCCTGCCAGCTGTTCGGACCACCCACCTCTGGCGTGCCGGTGCCCGGCGCAAAGGTCGGATCGACGAAATCGATGTCATAGGTGACATAAGTCGGCCCCTGACCCACGATATCGCGCGCCTCGGCCATCACGTCATCCGGCCCGCGGGCATGAAACTCGGCAACTGGAATGATGCGGATGCCGACGCTTGCGGCAAAATCCCAGTCCTCGCGCCCATAGGCGGTGCCGCGAATGCCGATGATGACATAGCGCTTGGGGTCCAAGAGCCCTTCTTCCACGGCGCGGCGAAAGGGCGTGCCATGGTTATAGCGGCTGGTTCCGAAATAGATGTCATTGAGGTCGGTATGACTGTCGAACTGAATCATCCCCACAGGGCGCGCCTTGGCCACCGCGCGCAGGATCGGCAACGTGCAAAGGTGATCTCCGCCGCCGGTCAGGGGCCGGATACCCGCCACGACCACGCGGTCGTAAAACGCCTCAATCCGCGCCAGGCTGTCCATCAGATCGCCAGGGTTCGGCGCCACGTCCCCCAGATCGGCACAGCGCACAAGCTCGAAGGGGGCCACCCAGGTCGCACCATTCTGTGCCCGGATCATTGTGGACGCATCGCGCAGCTGGCGCGGGCCATGGCGCGGACCGGGGCGGTTCGTGGTGCCACCATCCCAGGGCGCGCCGATCAGACCGATCTGAACTTCATGGAACCGGGGATGGTCGAACGGAACATGCGGCAGCCGCATGAAGGTCGGGATGCCTGCGAATCGCGGCAGGTCAAATCCCGAGACCGGTCGAAAAAACGTATCGTTGCTGATCGTCGCCATTCGCTGCCAGTCCTACCTCTGATTCCCAATCATCATCTGACCATAGTGGTACAATGCTGTCAGGGTCGAAACCGCCCTGCCCCGGCGGAAAGGCCCACATCGCCCCCCTTCACATCATGAGACGGGCTTGACCCCGCCGCGCCACTGGGCCCTTATCATTGTCAGCGATCAAGGGGCTATACATGTTCAACAAGACTTCCGATCCGACCACATCTCCCGTTCCGCGTCCCCAAGCGCCGCAAGGTGCCAATGCGGCCAAGTCGATCCTTGGGTCCGATCTGCGCATCACGGGTGAAATCAGCTGTTCTGGCACGGTCGAAATCATGGGCGAAATTGACGGCAATATCACCGCCAACGCCCTGATCGTCGGACAAGAGGGCCGCGTCTCGGGATCCGTCAAGGCGGGCTCGGTCGAGGTCAAGGGGCGGCTCGACGGCAAAGTCGACAGCAGCGCATTTGCCATGCGATCCACCGCCAGTGTGGCGGCGGACATCACCTATGACACGCTTGTGATCGAAAGCGGCGCGCAGATCGAAGGCCGCTTTACCCGCGCGAAAAGCTGACGCGCAGGACCGGCCGGCCTAAAGCTGGTAAAGCGCGCCGAACTTTGTTTCCAGATAATCCAGGAACGGGCCTTCATCGGGTGCGGTGCCTGTCGCCATGGTGATGAGGTCATGCGGCAGATGGCGACCGCCATGCATCTGAACCTTGTCGCGCAGCCATCGGGTCGGGCCGGTCGTATCCCCACGCGCCAATGCGGCATCAAGGTCGGGCACCGCCTTGCGCATCGCGGCGTAAAGGCAGCCCGCATACAGGTTGCCCAAGGTGTAGGTCGGAAAATACCCGAACAACCCGCAAGACCAATGCACGTCCTGCAGCATCCCGTTTGACGCCCGATCAACCTCCACATTGAAATCCGCCTTGAAGCGGTCGTTCCAGGCCGCCTCAAGATCACCAACGCCCAGATCGCCGCTGACCAGCGCACGTTCCAGATCAAACCGCATCATCACATGCAGGTTGTAATGCACCTCGTCCGCCTCGGTCCGGATATAGCCCGATCTGACCCGATTGACGGCGGCATAAAAGGCGTCAGCATCAGGCGCACCCGCGCTGCCAAACGCGGCGCACATCTCGTCGAACATCCAACCGGTAAAGGCGCGGCTGCGACCGATCTGGTTTTCGTAGATACGGCTTTGGCTTTCATGGACCCCCATCGACACACCACGGCCAATCGGCGTCAGCGCATAACTTGGGTCGATGTTCAGCTCGTAACTGGAATGACCGACCTCGTGGATGGTGGAATAAAGACAGTTGAAGGGATCGCTTTCGACCACCCGTGTGGTTATGCGGCTGTCGGCACCCGAACCGCTTGAAAACGGATGCACCGCCAGATCGAGCCTGCCGCGCGACCAGTCATAGCCATAGGCGCTTGCAACCTTGCGAGCCAAGGTCATCTGGCCGTCCTTCTGGAACGTGCCGCTCAGGCCTGCCGGGGCGCGCCCCGACCCAAGGATCGCCGCGCGCAAGGCGACAAGACGCGGACGCATGCCGTCAAACATCGCAGCAACGGTTGCAGCCGTGGCCCCCGGTTCAAAATCATCCAAGAGCGCGTCGTAAAGGTCGCCGCCTTCGGCCAGACAGGCGGCCTCTTCGCGTTTCAGCCGCAAGACGTTGCTCAGAACCGGCAGAAAGCCAGCCACATCGTCGCGGGCCCGGCAGTCCGCCCAGACCCCTTGCGCGGTGGAGGTCTGGCGCGCGATGTCCTGGGCCAGCCGCGCGGGCACCTTGGCGTTGCGCGCGTGACTGCGCCGGATCAGCCGCAACTGGGCGCGCCCGATGTCATCTGCCGCTTCGGCCCGGTCCAGCCAGTCGGCGATGCGCGGATCGGTGCGGCGGGCGTGCAACACGCCTTCCAGCGCCGCAATCTCTTCGCTGCGTTGATCGGCAGCCGCGGGCGGCATCATCGTTTCCTGGTCCCAACCCAGACGCTCGGCCACCATCGACAGGGCTTCGGTTTCGCGCTGGAACGCCATCAGGTCGGCAAAGGCTGTCATTGGGTGCCCTTTCGCACGGATCCCGCGATGGGATATCGCGACAGGTGCCGCGCGCGCAAGACCAGGACCCAAAGGAAGACCGCACCAATCTGATGGGTGATCGCGACATGCGGATGGGCGGCGGTCAACACGGTCGCGATGCCGATCAGCATCTGGACCACCAGCATGCCCATCACCGCATGAAAGGCCATGCGGGTGCTGCCATGGGCGGACTGCCGGCCACGCAGCCACACGACCACCCCAAAGGCGAACAATAGATACCCCGACATGCGGTGGATGAACTGCACCAGACCCGGATTTTCAAAGAACGCGGCCCAGACCGGACGGCCCGGCACATAAAACGCATCCGCCGGAAAGAACTGGCCGTTCATCAGGGGCCAGGTCGGAAAACCGCGGCCTGCGTCAATGCCTGCCACCAGCGCACCCAGCAGGATCTGAAGGAACGCAAAATGCATCAGGCCGGTGGACAGGCCGAATAGCCTCGGCTCGCCCGCGCGGCGGGCCTGCAACAAGGCGACCTGCGACCGTCCAAGGTCAAAAATGTACCAGGCCAAAAGGCCCAGGATCACAAAGGCCAGCCCCAGATGTAGCGCCAATCGGTAGGACGCCACGTCGACGCGCGCGCCACTTAACCCCGAGGACACCATCCACCAGCCGATCGCCCCCTGCAGACCGCCAAGCGCGCCCACCAGCAGCAGGCGTCCGCCCCAGGCGGGCGGAACTTTGCGCGCGATCAGGAACCCCGCAAACCCGATGGCCCAGACCAGCCCGATGGTCCGGCCAAGCTGACGATGCCCCCATTCCCACCAATAGATCGACTTGAACGCATCCAGCGTCATGCCCTTGTTCTGCAGCTGGTATTCCGGGATCGCGCGGTACTTTTCAAACTCGGCCTGCCAATCGGCGTCGCTCATCGGTGGCAAGGCCCCTGTGACGGGCTTCCATTCGGTGATCGACAATCCGCTGTCGGTCAGCCGGGTCAAGCCTCCGACAGCAATCATCACAACCACCAACAGGAACAGCGCCACCAGCCACAACCGAACCCCACGCCGCGCACCGACACGCTCGGCCGCGATGGCCCCGGTCTTGGCGCGGGCAACGGCCCCGGTCGTTGCGACCTCTTCAAAGATGTTGCGTTTGGTCACCATGGCGGTCTCCGGTCATTTTTGCGCAACCTAAGGCCTGGTGCGGGGGCCTTCAAGGCACCCCGCCGTCGCAGGCCGTTAGTGTTCGGGCGGATGCCATTCCTCGGGGGGCACGTGGCCCCGGCGCAGTCGCAGCGCCAACCCCAAAGCCACCCCGACCCCGATGGCCACGGTCAGATCGACCACCACCGTCAACACCAGCGTCAGCAGCAGCAGCACGCGATCTGCTACCGGGGCCGCCATGTAACTGCGCCATTTGGCGGGTTCGGTCATGTTCCACGCGGTCAGGATCAACAACCCCGCCAGCGCCGGCATCGCCATGTACCCCGCAAGCGGTGCCGCCAGCATCATCACCGCAAGGATCGTGACCGCATGGACCAGTCCGGCCACCGGCGTCTTGCCCCCCGCGCGCACATTGGTCGCGGTGCGCGCGATGGCCCCAGTCGCGGGCATGCCACCAAAAAGGGCCGACCCGATATTGGCCGCCCCTTGCGCCAGCACCTCTGCATTCGGGCGATGGCGACCGCCGATCATCTTGTCGGCCACCATCGCCGACAGCAGCGATTCCACCCCGGCCAGAAAGGCGATCACAAAGGCCGATGGCAACAATTCCACAATTCGGTCGGCTGTGACCTGCGGGAAAGACGGCATGGGCAATCGGTCAGGAAGCGCGCCGTAGCGGGAAAACAGCGTATCTACCTGCAAGGGGGCCAGCAGCACGATCCCTGAGGTCACCGCAACCGCGACGATCAGGCCAGGCAGGCGGGGAAAGAGACGTCGCAACGCCACGATCAGGACCATCGTCACCAGTCCAATGGTCAGCGCCTGCAGGTTCACTGTGTCCCGCCCCTGCCAAAGCGCCTCCAGCTTGGCGATGAACTCAGGCGGGACCACGGCAATCGACATGCCGAACAGGTCCTTCAACTGGCTGGTCGCGATGATGATCCCGATGCCGATGGTAAAGCCGTTGATGACCGGTTCGGGCACATAGGCTACTAGGGTCCCTGCCCGAAGGACACCAGCCACAACCAGAATGACACCGGCCATCAGAGTGGCTAGCACCAACCCGTCATAGCCATGCACAGTCACGATCCCCGCGACGACGACGATGAATGCCCCCGTCGGCCCGCCGATCTGAACCCGGCTGCCGCCCAAAAGTGAAATCAGCAAGCCGCCAATGATGGCGGTGACCAGCCCCTTGACCGGCTCCGCCCCCGACGCGATGGCAATCGCGATGCTAAGGGGGATTGCCACCATCGCCACCGTGACCCCGGCGATCAGGTCGGCAAAGAACAAGGGGCGTGAGTAGGTTCGTAGCGTCGTCAAAAGCTTGGGTTTCATCAAAAAAACCTAGCACTCCAGGGATGTGCAAACAATCCCGCCAGCGACGCCCTTTGGATCATTCACACAGTGGGTTGACTGATACGGAGAATCGGATCATTCATACATATGGTTGAACGAAACGATGACACCCCGCTGACCCACATACTGAAAGCCGCCAGCGATCCCACGCGGCGTGCCATTCTGGCCCATCTGGCCCAGGAAGGCCCCGCCCGCGTGACCGAAATTGCCGCCCGCTTCGACATCAGCCTGAACGCGGTGTCAAAGCACATCATGACGCTGGAACGCGCAGGCCTCGTCAGTCGCACGACGCTGTGGCGCGAACACCTGATCGCGGTCGAACTGGACCGCCTGAGCGAAATCGACCGCTGGTTTGCCGACCTGCGATCCATCTGGACCCAGCGGCTTGCCCGTCTGGACGCAATACTTACCGAGGAGGATTCCGATGACTGATCTGTCCCTGACCTGCCGCCACACCTTCAAGGCCAGCCCCGAACGGGTCTACAAGGCCTGGCTCGATCCCGTGACGATGATCAAATACATGACTATGGGCCCCGACATGATCGCGCGGGATGCCAAATGTGACCCGCGTGTCGGGGGGAAGTTTTATTTCACCATGGTTGGTGAAAAGGAACATCCCCATACCGGCACCTACCGCGAACTCACCCCCTATTCGCGGATCACCTTTACCTGGGAGGCACCCTGGTCGTTGCCGGGCAGCCTGGTCGACATCACGCTGACCCCGGTTGGCGAAGGGACCGAAGTCGTGCTGACCCATATCAAATTCGCCACTGAAGAAAGCCGCGATGGCCATTTCAAAGGGTGGACCGGCATTCTGGCCCGGCTGGATGCGATGCTGGCGTGATCGGTGGATCAGGGCGGGGTCAGTCCTCGCCCTGCCCTTTCAGCCGCCACGCGATCTGGCGGAGCATGCCGTGAAAGGTCTGCACCTCTGCCCGGGTCAGGCCCAGCCGCGCCCACATGTTGCGCAGGTTCAGCCGCATGTTCGCGGCCTTGGTGTCGGGGAAGAAGAACCCCGCCGCCCCCAGCCGTTCCTCGAAATGATCGCCCAGACGCTGCACTTCGGTCGCGTTGGCAAGGTCGGTCCGCGCCAGCATCAGAACATCCGGCGGTGTCGTCACGGTCTGGCGCTGCCATTCATATCCCAGCAGCAACGCGCATTGCGCCAGATTGAGCGACGGGAAATCCGGGTTGACGGGAACCGTCACGATGGCGGTGGCCAGCGCGATATCCTCGTTCTCCAGTCCCGCGCGTTCGGGTCCCAGCAGAAACCCCACCCGCTTGCCCTCGGCCGTAAGCGTCCGCGTCAGCGCCATCGCATGTTCGGGCGTCATGACCTGCTTGACCAACTCGCGCGGGCGGGCGGTGGTGGCAAAGACATAGTCGCAATCCGCAATCGCCGCGCCGACATCCGCGAACAGCCCGGCATGATCCAGCACACGCCCCGCCCCGCTGGCCATGGCCACCGCCTTGGGGTTCGGCCAGCCGTCGCGCGGATCAACGATGCGCATGCCGTGCAGCCCGAAATTCAGCATCGCGCGCGCGGCGGCGCCGATGTTTTCGCCCATCTGCGGGCGCACAAGGATAAAGACGGGCGGGGTCATGGTCGGCCTTTGCAAGGGTGTCGTGGCTGATATGATAGCGGCAGTGGCATTACAAGGAAGCCTGCCATGGCATTCGACACCGACATTGCGGCTCTGTTGCGGGCTGATCTGGCTGGGCACGATGTGCTGGAACAGAAGATGTTTGGCGGGCTTGCCTTCATGCTGAACGGCCACATGGCCTGCGGGCTGCACAAGGGGGGTGCCATGTTCCGTATTGGCAAGGACCGCACCGCCGCCGCACTCGCGGTCCCTGGGGCGCAGCCGATGATGATGAAGACAAGGCCGATGCCGGGGATGATCGACCTGCCCTTGGCCGATGCGCGCGACGATGCTCGTCGCAAGGCGCTTGTGGTGTTGGCCCTCGCGACAGTTGCGGCGCTGCCGCCCAAGGTAGCCAAGCCCGCCAAAGGCTGATAGAGCGGCGAGGATTTTCCGAGGATCCCGCTCCGATGCCCACCGAAGACCGCCCCCAGATCACCCTGATCACCCCGCCCCAAGTGTCGCTGGAAACCTTTCCGGCATCCTTGGCGCGGGTCATGGACGCAACACCCATCGCCTGTCTGCGGCTTGCGCTGGCGGGACGGGACGAGGATCACATCGCCCGAGTGGCCGACGCCTTGCGCGAAATCTCTCATGCCCGCGATATCCCCATCGTGATCGAACGGCATGTCCTGATGGTCGAACGGCTGGGGCTGGACGGCGTGCATCTGCCGGACGGATCGCGCGCCGTTCGCAAGCTGCGCAAGGATATGGGCAATGACGCCATCATTGGTGCCTATTGTGGCCAGGCCAAGCACGAAGGCATGTCGGCGGGCGAAGCAGGTGCCGATTATGTGGCCTTTGGCCCGCTTGGGGCCTCAACCCTCGGCGATGGGGCAGTTGTCGAGCTTGATCTTTTCGAGTGGTGGTCCGAAATCGTCGAGGTTCCGGTGATCGCCGAAGGCGGCCTGACAGCCGAGCTGGTGGAAACCTTTGCGCCCTTCACCGATTTCTTTGCCATCGGGGATGAAATCTGGGGGGCTGACGATCCTGTGTTGGCCCTTTCCAACCTGACCCGTGCGTTGCGCTAGTCGCTGGATCTGATCGCCACATCAAATGTCTGGCCGATGATCGTTTCGCAATGTCGCGCCAGCGCCTTGCGGTCCGGGAAATCCGCGACCGCGACCGGTTCGTGATAGGTGATCTCGACCATGCCCCGCCCCCTGACCGCCAGAACCTCGAAAAGATGCTCGGCAAAGCCCATGTCTCCCCACCAGCCGTAAAATCGCTGATCAATGCCATTTGGCGGATGGTAAACCACCGTGACGGGCTGAATGCGCAAGGTTGGCGCAAGTTCTGGATCCATGAAGGCCGCAAATAGCGATGACTTGAACGGCAAGATGCGGCGGGTATCTGTGCTGGTGCCTTCGGGAAAGAACAATAGCTGATGGCCATCCTGCAACCGGCGTTCCAAAAGGTCCTTGTGATCCTTAGCTTCTATGCCCCTGCGCGCGATGAAGACGGTGCCCGTGGCGCGGGCAAGCCAGCCGATCCCGGCCCATCCATGCACTTCGGACTTGGCCACAAAGTAGATGCGCGCGCCTGCGTTCAGGGCGAATATGTCCAGCCAACTGCCATGGTTGGCGACGATTGCGCCGGGGCCCTGCAGCGGGGTGCCCCGGACAACGCGCCGCATCCCAAGGATCGGAAACGTCACCCGGCAGACCCACTGCGTGACAAAGGGCGTGATCGGCCGACGCGGCGCAAACAGCGGGGCTTCGATCAGGCGCAGGATCAACAAGACCGCCAGCCCCGAATAGGTGATCGCCCCCAGCACGCCTCCGCGAAACAAGATGCGCAACACCCCGCCTGCACCCTTTGCCGGCAGCTTCATCTGGTCTTTTTGCCAGTCGCTCATTCCGACCCTGCATTGCGGCGCACATAAAACTCGCGGTGCCGGGCGCTCATCCGGGCGGTGTCCATGACAAGACACACATCGGTGGTATTGAACGCGGCATCGATCCACGCGCCATCCCCGACAACGCCGCCCAGCCGCAGATAAGCCTTGATCAAGGCTGGCATCGCCGCCATCGCCAACTTGGCATTCAGATCGCCCGCCGGGATCAGGTCCATCGACTGACGGCTTGGCTCCCGCGCGCGCACCCGCATGTCACGCGGGGCCAGGTGATGGTGGTGCAGATAGGCCAGCGGTTGCGCAAGTGCAGCCACATCGGTGCCATGAAAACTGGCCACACCAAACATGATCTCGATCTCGCGCGCCAGCACATAGTCGGCCAGCGCATTCCACAGCCGGTACATCGCCGTCCCACGCCGATAGTCGCGGTGAACGCAGGACCGGCCCAGTTCCACAAGCTTGCGCCCCGATTGCACCAGCGGCGCCAGATCGTATTCGTCCTCTGAATAAAACCGCCCCACAGCCGCCATGCGGTCCGATGGCAACAGCCGGTAGGCGCCCACCACATGGTCAAGGTCCGCAGGGTCACGCCTGGGATCGATCAGCACCAGATGATCAACATGGGGGTCGAACTCGTCCCGCTCCAGTCGGGCCGCATGGTCGACCATGGACCCATCCCCGCCAAGCTCTGCCACGAATACCGCATATCGCAGCCGTTGCGCCGCCAAAAGATCACGCGGGTCCTGCGCAAGTCGGACAAAAAGGGCGCTGTCGTCTGTGATCATGAATGCGTCTGCGTTCCAGGCTTTCAGGTAGGCATCAGCGTGTCGCTTTGCAACAGAATGCTGCCTATTCGAACACGTCATGCAAACTCAGGTTGAGTTTTCAGGTCAGCAATGCACCTAAGGTGGCATCGCGCCGAACTCAGGCACAAGGGTCACATGTTTGCTTTCAATCACGACTTTGCCGATATGCTCGAAATTCGCGGTCACCCGCCCGTCGATATTTGACTGGACCTGCCCCAGGCCCCATTCCGGCGCCGCAGGGTTTCGCACCAATGTGCCGGGTTCCAGCACCTCGTTCATGCATCACCTTTTGATGGAGCCAGCATGCCTGATGCCCCTGACCTTGCGGCCCTGATCGGGTCACGCATCTGCCATGACCTTATCAGCCCGATCGGCGCGATCGGCAATGGGGTCGAACTTTTGATGATGGACGGATCGGTGCAGACGGCCGAAATGGCGCTGATCTCGGAAAGCGTGGCACAGGCCAATGCCCGCATCCGGTATTTCCGTATCGCCTTTGGGGCGGCCGACCTGCACGACCAGCGGATTGCCCGTGCCGAAGTTCAGACGATCCTGTCCGACCAGACGCGCGGCGGGCGGCTGTCCATCAGCTGGACCAGCGCGTCCGAACTGCCCCGCGTCGAGGTCAAGCTGACCTTTCTGGTCCTGATGTGCCTGGAGAACGCCCTGCCGTTCGGCGGCAAGATCGTCGTGACGCAAGAAGAGGATCGCTGGTTCATTGCCGCCGAGGCTGACCGCATCAAGAAGGACGACGTCCTTTGGGCCCATCTCACCGATGCTGGTGCGCTGACCGATATCTCGCCGGGACGCGTGCAATTTGCCTTGGTCCCACACGAACTATCTCGTACGTCACGAATCTTGTCGGCCCGCTTTGCGGAACGGCGGATCGACCTTAACTTCTAGGGCCGGATCGTGCCATCACCGGTGACCAGATACTTGAAACTGGTCAGCTGTTCCGCCCCCACAGGCCCGCGTGCATGCATCTTGCCGGTCGCAATGCCGATCTCCGCGCCCATGCCGAACTCGCCCCCATCGGCGAACTGGGTCGAGGCGTTGCGCATCAGGATGGCGCTGTCGAGCCGCTCGAAGAACCGCGCGGCGGTGGCGTCGTTCTCGGTCAGGATGCTTTCGGTGTGATTGGAGCCATAGCGCCGGATATGCGCGATGGCCTCGTCCACGCCATTGACCAGTTTGGCTGCGATGATCATGTCGAGGAACTCGTGGCCAAAATCCTCAGGGGTCGCCTTGACGGTGCCCGGCACTTTCAGCAACTCGCCTTCGGTACGCACCTCGACGCCAGCCTTGATCAAGTCCTCGATCAGCACCGCGCCGTGCTTGGTGTAAAACTGCCAGTCGATCAGGAGACATTCCGCCGATCCGCACACCCCCGTGCGGCGGGTCTTGGCATTGATTACCACCCGGCGCGCTTTTTCCAGATCCGCGTCGCGATCTGCATAGACGTGGCAGATGCCTTCCAGATGCGCGAATACCGGCACCCGCGCCTCGGCCTGTACCAACCCCACCAGCCCCTTGCCGCCACGCGGCACGATCACATCGATATAGGCGGTCGCCCGCAGCATCGCGCCCACCATTTCGCGGTCGCGCGACGGGATCATCTGGATTGCCGCCTCGGGCAGGCGTGCCTCGCGCAGGCCCGCCACCATGCAGTCATGAATAACGCTCGACGTCTCGAAACTGTCCGTCCCGCCGCGCAGTATGACCGCGTTTCCGGCCTTGAGGCACAACGCACCCGCATCCGCCGTCACGTTGGGACGCGATTCAAAGATCACGCCGACGACACCCAAGGGGGTCGCTACGCGCTGGATGTGCAGGCCGTTTGGGCGGTCCCATTCGGCCAGCACACGCCCCACCGGATCGGGGGCCTCGGCCACCGTCCGCAGGCCGTCGACGATGCCGCGAATGCGGTGTTCATTCAGCATCAGGCGGTCCAGCATGGCGGGGCTGAGGCCTTTTTCCGCGCCCGCATCCATGTCAATACTGTTGGCGTCAAGAATTTCCTGCCGCCGGTCCCAGACGAAATGCGACGCCGAGATCAAGGCGGCATACTTGCGTTCGGCCCCCGCATAAGCCAGTTCCGCGGCCGCCGCGCGCGCGCGGGTGCCGATTTCGGTCATCAGGTCGCTGATCTGTCCGTCCATCGATATCTCCTCAAAATCCTTCGAAGGATTTTGCAAGTTTCTTCGAAGAAACTTGTCCTATATTACCATGTCGTCGCGATGCACCAAGGCAGCACGTCCCTGGTAACCCAGAATACCTTCGATTTCGCCCGATTTGTGCCCCGCAATCGCCTTGGCCTCCTCGGCGGTATAGCGCACCAACCCCTTGCCCAGAACGGCCCCTTCGGGCGACAGGATCGCCACCGGCTCGCCACGCCCGAAGGCGCCGGTCACCGCGGTAACACCGGCTGGCAGCAGAGACTTGCCCGCCCGCAGGGCTGTCACAGCACCAGGATCCAGCGTCAGCGCGCCACGCGGTTTCATCGCCGAAATCCAGCGCTTGCGCGCCACCTGCGGATCGCCCTGCGGCAAGAACCACGTCCGCGCCGCCCCATCCGCCAGCGCCTGCAACGGGCGCAACACTGACCCCTCCATGATCGCCATGGCGCAGCCGCCTGCCACGGCCGTCTTGGCCGCCATTAGTTTGGTTTTCATTCCGCCCTTCGACAGGCCCGAAATCGCATCCCCCGCCATCGCCTCGATCCGAGGCGTGATCGCCTCGATCAGGTCAAAGCGCGTGGCCGTTGGGTCCACTTTGGGATTGGCCGAATAGAACCCGTCCACGTCGCTGAGCAACACCAGCTGGTCCGCCCCCGCCGTCACCGCGATCTGGGCCGCCAGCCGGTCATTGTCGCCAAAACGGATCTCATCCGTGGCCACTGTGTCGTTTTCGTTAACAATCGGCACGACGCCGAAACCTAGCAACGTCTCCATTGTCGCGCGGGAATTCAGATAGCGCCGCCGGTCGGTAGTATCCTCCAGCGTCACCAGAATCTGGCCTGTGGTGATGCCATGCGGGGCCAGCACTTCCTCATAGGCGCGTGCGAGGCGAATTTGCCCAACGGCAGCCGCCGCCTGGCTTTGCTCCAGCGTCAGCACGCCGGTCCCTAGTCCCAGAACCTTGCGCCCCAGCGCGATGGACCCCGACGATACCAGAACAACATCGGTGCCCCGCGCTTTGGCGGCCACCACGTCCAGCGCCAGGGCCGCCAGCCAGTCCTGCTTCAGTCCCGCCTTGCGGTCCACCAAGAGGGCCGAGCCGATCTTGACCACCAGCCGTTTCGCGCGGGTGATATCGGGCGCGGTCAGGGGTGCCAAGGTCCGGCCTCCACCACGTCCGTCTCGCCAAGGATTTGCACCCGGAGGGCGCGCAACGTGTCCTGCAGCCCCTGCCCCGACACGCCCGAGATGACATGCACCGGACCGCCGCTGGCCTTTTCCAGCGCCTTGCGCCGAGTGGTGATGGTCGCCTTGTCCAGCGCGTCGCATTTGTTCAGCGCCACGATGCGGGACTTGTCGCCGAGGATGTCGGAATAGGCTTCAAGTTCGGTCACGATCGTCTTGTAATCTTTGGTGATCGTGCTGGATGTGCCATCGACCAGATGCAGCAGCACTTTGCAGCGTTCGACATGCGCCAGAAACTGGATGCCCAGACCGCGCCCTTCGCTGGCACCTTCGATCAGGCCCGGAATATCGGCCATCACGAATTCTGCGCCATCGATGCCCACGACGCCAAGGTTCGGCACCAGCGTGGTAAAGGGATAATCCGCGATCTTGGGGCGGGCATTCGACACCGCTGCGAGAAACGTCGATTTCCCGGCATTCGGCAACCCGACCAGCCCCGCATCGGCGATCAGTTTCAGCCGCAGCCAGATCGTGCGCTCCACCCCTTCTTGCCCCGGATTGGCGCGGGCGGGCGCGCGGTTGGTCGATGACTTGAACCGCAGATTTCCCCAGCCGCCATTGCCGCCATGCGCCAGCTCCACCCGGTCGCCAGGGTTGATCAGGTCGGCCAGAACAGTCTCTTCGTCCTCGTCCAGGATTTCGGTGCCAAGCGGCACCTTCATGATGATGTCGTCGCCAGTTTTGCCGGTGCGCTGCGCGCCCATGCCGGGCTGGCCCGACTTGGCAAAGAAATGCTGCTGATAGCGATAGTCGATCAGCGTGTTCAGACCCTCGACTGCCACCGCCCAGACCGAACCGCCATTGCCGCCATCGCCGCCATCCGGGCCACCGAATTCCACGAACTTTTCGCGCCGGAAGGACACGCAGCCCGCGCCGCCGCCGCCCGAGCGGATATAGACTTTGGCCAGATCAAGGAATTTCATCGCGAGCGCGCTTTCATCAGGGGTTGCAACAGCCGATAGCCCCGGATGGTCCGGGGTTCAAGCGTCCGGTTGCGGTCGGTCGTCGAGCCGCAGTTCCAGAAACACCAGATCGACCCATTGGCCGAACTTTTGCCCCACCTGCCGCAAGGTCCCGGTATCGCGGAACCCCAAGGAGCGGTGCAGGCGCATCGACCCCTCATTCTGGTCATGGACGGCCGCGATCATCACATGCTTGCCGCAGGCGCGCGCCCGGTCAATCAGCGCGCCCATCAGCACCTTTGCCACACCGTGCCCTTGCGCCGCCGGGATCACATAGATGGAGTTTTCCACCGTTGCGCGAAACCCGTCCTGCACCCGGAAATCGCCAAAACTGGCATAGCCCGAAATCACGCCATCAAGGTCAGCCACAAGGATCGGATAGCCCTGCTTTGCCCGCGCCTGAAACCAGGCGCGGCGGTTGTCCACATCCACGACATCGTCGTTCCAGATCGCCGTCGTGTGCAACAGCGCGTGGTTGTAGATGTCGCGGAGCGCAGACAGATCGGCGTCAACGGCGTCGCGGATGATCATTGCCCTAATCCAGTTTGCGCAGATAGGTCCAGGTCTGCACCCGCGCCCCCCGCGCCACGGAATAAGTCTCCGCATCACCCAGATACTGGAAACCCGCATTGGTCAGCACGCGCGCCGATCCCGGATTGTCCTGAAACACCTCTGCAAAGATGGTGCGGTTGGCCAAAGGGTTGGCCTCGACCAATGCACGCACGGCGTCGGATGCAATGCCGGTGTTCCAGAACGCGGGCGCCACCCAATAGCCGATCTCGGACTGCCCTAGATCAACGGGTTTCAGGCTGATCACGCCCAGAACCTCGGACAGTCCCGACATGGTGCCATCCATGACCCAGATCGCGCCCTTGGTGTTGTCTTTCATGGCGCGTTCCACGAACGCCTCGGCGGCACCCGGCGGCAACGGGTGCGGGATTGACCGTGTCGCCTCGGCCACGCGCTTGTCGCCCGCATACATTGCGCACAACCCCGCGTCGGATTTGCGCATCGGGCGCAAGACAAAGCGCCCCGCGGCGATTTCGCCCGATGTGACAGTGGTGATGACGTCAAACACCATCGCTTCCTCCTCGAAGCACGGGGAAAGCGGCGACACATCCAGTGCCAACCGCCCATTTCAAAGGCGCTTTCGCGGTACAACCAAGGCACCGCGAAAACCGTTTCATGCCGCTCGGCCCTGTACGGCGCGATGCGTACCTTTGGCCTTGTTGCGCCAAGGTGCATCGCGTTCCCAGTCGCCCGCCATGATCGAGCCATAGGGATGGATTTCATCCACCACCTCGGCCAGTCCAAACTGCGTCATCTGTGCCCGCACGGTTGATGCGGGTTTGTAGGCGCTGGGCAATTCAGAGACGTCGATGTTGCCCGAATAAAACCGCGCGTCGAGCCCTGCGGTTTCCCGGGCGAATACCTCGGCCTCATCGAATGTCCCTAGCCCGCGTTTATGTGCGGTCCGCGACATGTTTCGTCCCGCGCCATGCGGGGCAAATCCAAGATTGCTGGGCGTTTCCACCCCGCGGATCAGCAGCACGGGCTCTGCCATGTTCAAGGGCACGATCTGCACGCCGGCCGTGTCGGGCAGGAAATCGGCGGCAATCGGCGTAGCTCCTTTCGCATGATAGAAGAGGTCACCCCGCCGAAAGACAAAGTTGTGCTCGTTCCAGAACCGGTCGCGCGTCTTGGCCCCAATAGCTACAGTCACCGCCTGATGCAGGGCGTTGTGGTTCGCCTTGGTCCAGCGACGGATCAGCTGCAATGCCTCCCAATATGCCTTACCTTCGGCGGTATCCGCAGGGATCCATGCGTTGTAAGGCAAGGTTTTGGGCGAGAGGCGTTTGCGAAACCTATCCGCCATCCGCATGCCAAGCGTATAGAGCCCCGCCCCCGGCCCGCGCGAGCCATGATGCGTGATAAGACAGGTCGTGCCATTGGCCGCTGACCGCCCGACAAAGGCAAAGTGGTTGCCGTCACCTTGGGTTCCCATATGTTCGATCACCGCCCGCATGATCTTGTCGTCTTGCAGAAACATGTTGGCGCGAAAGGCATCAAGCAGGTCAAGACCGACGGTAAACCGTTTGCCATTTGCCCGCCCCCCAGGACCAAAATGCGTGGCCGAGTGGACTGCATCAAGCACCGCCTTGGGGTCGGCGTCGGCAAATTCAGTCAGCATGACCGAACAGCAGATGTCAGCCGAATGCATACCGGGATGGATCGCGTTCTCGGTCACCACGACACCGCCCACCGGAATGGTCCCCAAGGGGCCAGCGGGGCAAGCATCAGGCATGACGGCACCGCCACGTACAGTCGGCGTACGCATCAGAGAGGCCATGGTTTCCGTGACTTTCGTCACGTTATCAATCTCGTCCTCGTTTTCGGCAACGAGATTGAGGGCAAAGGCCGGGGCCTCCTGCAAGGGTAGAAAGGGTGCCGGTATCTGTGAGGCGACGTAGTCCCGCAGGGTGTCTCCCTGCAAGTCATTCTCGCGCACATGTTCAAGCACGATCCCAAGGGCCTGGCTCTCGGGGAAACCCATATCCATCAAGTCTTTGCCGGTGACAGTCATTTCCTTTTCCAAACGTTGCTGACTGTGGTGCACGGGTTGCCCCGGGCGTTGCAAACCGACCCCCAAATGCCAAGGGGACCGGCCTTTCAGCCGATCCCCCATCTACAAGTTTATTGTAAAGGTTCGGCTTATTCTGCGGCTTTCACCATCGGAAGAACTGAAATAAAGGTGCGACCCTTCAGACCCTTCTTGAACGTGACATGTCCCTCTGCGGTGGCAAAGATCGTGTGATCCACGCCCATTCCGACGCCTTGTCCCGGAAACCACTTGGTGCCGCGCTGGCGCACGATGATATTGCCCGGGATGGCAGCCTGGCCACCTGACAATTTCACGCCAAGACGTCGGCCTGCAGAGTCACGACCGTTGCGGGACGAACCGCCTGCTTTTTTATGTGCCATGGGTCGTTACTCCGACGCAGGGGCGGCTTTGGCCGCGCGTTTCGGTTTTGCCGCGACCACCGGGGCCTCGACCTTGGCGACGCCGACCTCATGGGCCACGCGGCGCGCATCGGCGGTGCCGGTTGCGGCAGCGACGCCCGACTTTTCCGCACCCATGGCCAGAACCTCGGTCACACGTACCAGCGTCAACTGCTGGCGATGGCCCTTGGTGCGCTGCGAGCTGTGCTTGCGCCGACGCTTGACGAAATGGATGGTCTTGTCGCCCTTGATCTGGTCGATCACCTCGGCCTGGACAGCGGCGCCCTTCACGAAAGGCACGCCGACCGTGACCGTGTCACCGCCAACCATCAGAACGTCATTGAACTGGATCTTGTCTCCAGCATTGGCGGCCAGCTTTTCAACGCGCAGAACGTCACCCGCCTGCACTTTGTACTGCTTGCCACCGGTCTTGAGGACCGCAAACATGGGTCGTATCCTTTTTTGCTCCGCGCCCTGTGGCCCCTGTTGCCAGGTGTTTCGGGTCTCCCCGCCTCGGACAGCGCGCCCGTTCGGGCGTCATGAATAAATGATCCGGCGGGATTCGCACCCTCGCCGGATGACGGCCTTATCAGGTCTTGGTGCCATACTGTCAAGGCATTCCGGCGATCAAACCGGATCGTCAAAAAGGCCTCGTGAGGGTCAGATATCGTTGCCTTGCATTTGTTGCGCCGCCGCACGCCCCAACTCGAAGGACACGGCGCGAAACGCCTCGTCAAAGGCCGAAAACAACACCGTATTCAGTTGCTGCCCGGCAGGCGTTTCGGAAAACGCGATATAGGCATCCAGATCTGCATCGCTCAGCGGCTGATAGGCCAGCGTCATGAAGGTGAACAGCCACTTTTCGCTGTCGCTTCGCACCTGCGGTTCTTGGTTCCAGACGTCTGACAGCATCTGATCTTCGGTCAACTCTTCGCCAAAGGCTCCTTCGGAGGCAAGTCCCTGATAAAAAGCGAGGTTCGACGTCATGGCCCCCGCCACGTTCATTTCCAAGAGGTCGTTCACCTCGGCAAAGCGGTTCAGGAGATCCATCCGCGGGTCTTTGTCCGCGATCATTTGCTGAGACGCAAGTTCCGCCGCATCCTTGGTGGCGTCATCCAGCATGGCACGCCGCGCCTCGATTTCCAGTGACAGGATCTTTTGGCCCTGGGAGGAGCCAAAGAACGTTTCGGCATCGCCGATCGTGCTGGCATCCTCGCTGTAGTTTCGCAGCATGGCGGCCTCGATCTTGGCGCGCAGCGCTTCGACGTCGTAGACGCCTTCCAGCTTGGCCTGCCAATCCGCCCCGGCAGACCCGCCCAACATGTCGTCATCCAGAGACTTGCCGTAATCGAGACCCTCTTGCCGCATCACGTCCAGCATCTTGTCGATATGCATCAGCTCGACCAGCGCGCTGATCCGTTCGGCGGGAACCGCGGACGTCGCCGACATGTCGCCTTGCGTCGACTGCGCCTGCGCGCGGTCCAGTGGCAGCGCAAAGGCAATCGCCGCGGCAATCGTCAGACCAAGGAAAGCATGGTTCATCACGGGCCTCATCAAGAGTGTCTTTGAAGGAGTTAGTTGCTTCAAACCCGGTTGCCAAGCCACGGCGCAAAACGCTTGCGTGAGGTCGCGCATCCGGGCACGGGCTTTGGCACTTGCAAGCTGAACGTGACCCCGCTACACCCCGCCCCCACGACGACCCCAAAGCGCGGAGAGGTGGCAGAGTGGTCGAATGCGGCGGTCTCGAAAACCGTTGTCGGTTTGCGCCGACCCAGGGTTCGAATCCCTGTCTCTCCGCCACTTGTCCTTTAAATCGTTGATTAATTGGTAGCTTTTCCTGAGCTACCCATCATCCTACCCAACATCTTTGAAACGCTT
>JBKJVF010000090.1:0-7281 GCA_046589965.1 Paracoccaceae bacterium | reverse complement strand
GCTTCGCAAGGACGTCTCCCACCGGTGGGATCGTGACGAAGAGCTGAACCACACCGACTACCCCGAGGAAGTGGCCCCCCTTGTCAGTGACATCAATGTCCTTTTGCAGCGCAATCGCGACATTGTCGCGCGTTCGCGCCGACAAGCCGCGGACCTTGCGCATGCGCTGAAGACGCCGAGTGCCATATTGCGCAATGAATTGACTGCCCTTTCCGAAAAGAAACACGACATGGACAAGTCCATCGACGCGCTTAATCGGCTTGATGCGCAGCTTGGCCGCTCGCTCGCGCGTATCCGCATGTCAAACACCGGAGAAACGACCTTCGCCCGGACGGACCTCAGCAATTCCGTGGACCGGTTTTCCAGGCTGTTCGGTTCGATGGCCAAGCGGGAAGGAAAGCAGTTTCAGGTTGCCAGCGAACCGCATCTGGTGATCCGCATGGATGCCCAGGACATCGAGGAGGTCTTGGGCAACCTTTTGGACAACGCCCTGAAATGGTGTCGCACGACCATCTCATTCACGGTGCGGAAATCATCCGACGGCATTGAATTGATCATCGAAGATGACGGGCCGGGTATTCCGGAAAAAGACAGAAGCGAAGCCGTTCGGTCCGGCGGTCGGCTTGACACGTCAAAACCTGGCACAGGCCTTGGGCTGGCGATCGCGATCGACCTGCTTAGCGCCTACAACGCCACGCTGGAACTTAAGGAATCTGCAGCACTCGGAGGCCTCGCGGTGCATGTGGTGCTGCCGGACCGGTTGGTGAGGTCAAAGCATGACCCCTAGACCTGTGCAAGTTGGCCGAGCCGTCTGACATCATTCCGCCGGCTGGCCAGCCTTCCAGGCGCGGCGCTTTTCGCGCTGCCAGAACCAAGGGCGCGGGTTGTCGCTGCGGGTGACCAGCATCAACAACGACGGGATCACGACCAGTGTCAGCACCGTCGCAAATGCAAGGCCGAAGACGATCGCGCTCGACAATGATATCCACCACTGCGTCGACGGTGCGCCGATCGTGGTCTCGTGGTGCATCAACTCCATGTTCAGCCCGAAGGCGATCGGCAGCACACCCAGAATGGCCGTCATCGCGGTCAGCACGACGGGGCGCGCCCGTTCGCGGCATGTCTCCAGGATGGCTTCGATCTTTGGCTTGCCTTCGCGGCGCAGCGTGTCGAACGTGTCAATCAGCACGATGTTGTTGTTCACCACCACACCTGCCAGCGCGATGATCCCGATCCCCGTCATCACGATTCCAAAGGGTTGCGACATGATCAGCAGACCCAGCAGCACACCAATGGTGGACATCACCACCGCCGATAGCACCAGCCAGACAGAGGTGAAATTGTTGAACTGGGCCAGCAGCACCACAAAGATCAGAAAGATCGCCGCGCCGAAGGCCTTGGACAGGAACGCGCCCGCCTCGGCCTGTTCTTCATCCTCGCCCGCCAGTTTCCAGCGCACACCAATCTTGTCGAGCCCCGCCTTCTGCAATTCTGACGTGACGACCTGACGGACCACATCGGCCTGCACTCCCTCGCGGATACCGGCCTGAACGGTGACTGTCCGTTCGCCGTCAAGCCGTGTCAGCGTACCGGTCGTCGGTGCCGCAAGCCGGGTCACGAAGTTTGATATCGGTACCGATCCCGCCGCCGTCTGGATACGCAACTGATCCAGCGCCGAGATTGTCCGTTGATCGGACGGCAGACGCAGCACGATGTCCACCGCATCATCCGAACCCGCAGGACGATAGTCCGACAGCTTCAACCCACCGGTGACCAGTTGCACCATGGCCCCCACGGTGACGGGCGCAATGCCGTAACGGGCCGCAGCGGCGCGGTCCACCTGCAATTCCCAGTCCACACCCGGAGGCGGAAGCCCGTTACTGACATCGATC
The DNA here is from genome assembly GCA_046589965.1 of Paracoccaceae bacterium. Lineage (GTDB taxonomy): Bacteria > Pseudomonadota > Alphaproteobacteria > Rhodobacterales > Rhodobacteraceae > JAJNPS01. The sequence goes on along the minus strand of JBKJVF010000090.1, from coordinate 5,389 downwards.
ACGTCGGGAACGGTGGCGAGCTTCTCCGCGACCTGCCGTGCCACCTCGTTCAAGCCCGAAGGATCCGCCGCCGAAAGCTGGATTTGAATGGCTTTGCCGGTCGGGGGTCCGGCCTGCGGCACCGAAACTTCGATATCGACGCCCGGAATGCCCGTCATCGCCACGCGCAGATCGGCAAGGATCGCATTGGCGTTCTTGCGTTCGCGCCAGTCGACAAATTCGTACTGGATCACCCCGATGACATCAGCCGCGACGTCATTGCCCGCGCCACCTGCTTCGCCGGAACGGGTATAGACGGTTTCAATGCCGGGCCAGCCGAGGATGCGATCTTCCGCCTGGCGGACCAGCGCATCCTTTTCGTCTATCGACAGGTTGCCGCGTGCCTTGACGTAAAGAAGGCCGAACTCCGGTTCGACATTGGGAAAAAATTCCACCCCGCTGCCGTATTTGACATAGGCATAGGGCACCGCCCCCATCAGCCCCAGCGCCAGAAACAGCACAATCACCGGGTGGCGAACCGCCTTGCCAACGACCCACATATAGGGCCCATCCTTGTGGACGGGCGGGTGCTTGAAGGGCTTGGCGATGATCGCGCCCAGCGTCGGCACAAAGATGAGCGCATAAAGCAGCGAGGCCGATAGTGTCACGATCAGCGTGATCGGCATGTATTTCATGAACTCGCCGACGATCCCGGGCCAGAAAAGCAGGGGCGAGAAGGCCGCGATCCGCGTCAGAGTGGCTGCCGTGACTGGCCCCGCCATTCGATGCGATGCCATCGCAAAGGCCTCACGCTTGTCCATGCCTTCGGACATTCGCCGTTCTGCGTATTCGGTCACGATGATGGCATCATCGACCAGCATCCCGACCGCCAGGATCAGACTGAACAGCACCACGATGTTGACCGTGTACCCGCCCAGTGACAGCGCCAGCATCCCCATCAGGAACGAGGCCGGAATGGCAAGACCGATCAGCAGCGACGCGCGCGCCGACAGCGCATAAAGGATAACGATAAATACCAGGATGACGGCCGTCAGCACCGAGTTTTGGAGATCGCTCAGTAGCTGGCGGATGTCCTTGGACTTGTCCTGGCTGAAGGTGACGACAGTGCCCTCGGGCAACACCGACTTGAACTCTTCGGTGATCGCCTTCACCTCGTCGACAGTCGCAATCAGGTTTGCACCCGTGCGCTTTGACACCTCGATCGCGACCGCCGGTGCGCCGTTCAGGCGCGTGATGGTTTTGGCATCCTTGTAGGTCGGTCGGATCGACGCGATGTCGCGCACTCGCACAATCGCACTTTCGGTGGAAATGACAGGCAGGTTCGCCACGTCCTCTGCTGTCTCCAGCAGCGCTGGCACCTTGATCGCATAGCGCCCTTCGGCGCCTTCCAATGCCCCGGCGGCCACAAGCTGGTTGCCCGAATTGAACCCCTGCAGCAGAATATCCGGCCTGAGCCCATAAGCGGCAAGTTTGCCGGGATCGATCACCACTTCGACCAGATCGTCGCGCACGCCTTGCAGGCCTGCATCCAGAACTCCCGGCAGTTCCTCGATCCGGTCGCGCAATTCGCGCCCGGCACGCGCCAGAACCCGCTCTGGCACGTCCCCGGACAGTGTGATCACCAGCACCGGGAATTCCGAGATGTTGACCTCGTTCACAGATGGCTCATCCGCGCCGTCAGGCAATTCCGGTCGCGCCTCGGCGACCTTGTTGCGCACATCGTCCAGCGCCTTGTTCAGGTCCGCCCCGGCCTGGAATTCGATCACAACATTGCCGCCACCCTGATAAGCGGTGGAATTCATCTTCTTGATGCCCGAGATCGACTTCAGCGCGGTCTCCATCGGGCGCAGCAGCAGGCGTTCGGAATCCTCCGGCGAAATCCCGGAATAGTTCATGCTGACATACAGGATCGGAATCTGGACGTCGGGCTCCGCCTCCTTGGGAATGCTGACATAGGCCATCGCGCCAGCCAACATCAGGAACATCAGGATCGAGATCGTCAGGCGTGAATTGGCAATGGCGGTTTCGACGATCTTCATTCGACGACCCCGGTCTCGGCCACGGCGACCTTGTCGCCATCGCGTACGAGGTCCTGTCCCGCGACGATGATCCGAACGCCGTCGGGTATGCCGTCCACGACCAGCCCCGCTTCTGTATCGTCGATGATCCCGACCGGCACGAAATGGGCGATGTCATCGCCCCCGATCACCCGCACGCCCAACTCTCCGCTGTCTGCAAGCGTGATGACGGATCGGGGTACCATGACGGCGCGCACGGGATCCGCCAGCAGTTCGACCTCCGCGCTCATGCCCGAAGGAATGGCGTTGCCGGGGTTGGGAAGCATGATTTCCACCGGGAACGTCCGTGTCTCGGCCGACGCTTCGCGTGACACCAGCCGCACCACCCCTGTCATCACGGCTCCGGTCACCAGCGTCGTCGTAGCTGTTGACCCGGTGGCGATACTGCCCACGTCAACTTCGCTGACCTCGGCCTGCACGACGATCGGGTCCAGCGCGAGGATGGTGGCGACGGGCGCCCCGGTTTGCACCCATTCACCCATTTCCACGTCGACCTTATCCACGATGCCGCTGAACGGTGCCTTGAGTTCAAGCCGGTCCACGGCCGCGCTGGCACGACCCAGTTCGGCCGCCGCCGCATCACGCGCAGAACGCGCGCTGGTCAACTGAATTTCGGGCGTATTGCCACCGGAATACAGCTTTTGCGCTGTGACCAACTCGCGTTCGCGCTGTGCCAGCGTGATCTCGGCAATTTCGGCTTGCGCCAGCGTCTCGGGGCTTTCCAAGGTCATCACGACCGCGCCTTTGGTCACGACAGCACCCTTGACCAGCGAAAGCGCGTTGATCACGCCATCTGAACGCGCCGCCAGCACAACGCGCTTGTCGGCGGCCGTGGTGCCCGACAGGCGGATTGTGCGGGCATGATCGACAAAGGCGGGTTCCATCACCGCAACGGTCCTGATGACCGGTGCGGCAATCGTCGGGGCAGCGGCCGTCTCTGTGGTCGCAGTCTCGGCGGTCGGGTTTTCCTTACCCTGGGTCCCTTCCGCACTGCCGACGGACGAAAACTCGCCCGTCACGATCCAGGCGGACGCGGCAATCAGCACGACAAATGCGGCAATGCGGTGAAGCTTGAAAGAAGCGGGCAATGGTGTTCATCCTATTGAAAAATATGGACCGTTCCACAAAAGTCGCGGCCAATCTGCAAACGCACAACACCCATAGCCGGGACGATGTGACGTGCGCGATCTTCTACGCTCTGTTGCAGGCGGCGTCCAGATCACCCCCATCGCCACAATACAGGGGTCAGGGGGACCAACCGCGGGTCCAAACCCGCTTGTCGGTGCCAACGCGTCCTAGCTGGTCTCGGCCGGGCGCAACTGCCAGTCGATCTCGACCCGCGCGGGCGGGCGGGGGGCAAGCGGGTTTGCCAGCAATTCTAGGATCAAGTCTGCGGTGCGAAAGCCGATCTCGCGCGGGTGCGGGTCGACGGTGGTAATCGTGGGATGCGAAATGCCCGCGATTTCATAGGCCCCGAAGCCCGCGATGGCGATGTCTTGCGGCACCCGGACACCCCGTCTTTGGCATTCGGTCAGTGCACCGAATGCGCTGAGGTCCGACACGCAGATGACAGCCTCAGTTTCGGGCAGGTCGTCCAGCAGACGTGCCATCGCCTCGGCCCCTTCACGCATGGAAATCGGCGGAGTTCCGGCCCCGATCAGCCGCGTGGCATCCAGCCCATGACGTTGCATCGCACTGACAAAGCCGCGCCTGCGGTCCGCACCGCGCGTGTCGCCGTCGGTATCACCGCCGATAAACGCGATCCGGTCCATCCCCTTGGCGACAAGATGGTCCACCATGGCCTGCATGGTTGAGGCATTGGAAAAACCCACGACGTGACCAATGGGATTCTGCGGCAGATCCCAGGTCTCCACGACCGGAATGCCCGCAGCCTGCAGCATCCGGCGGGTGCGTTCGGTGTGCCGGCCGCCGGTGACCACGATGGCCTCGGGGCGGCGGCGCAACAGCTGTTCGACCAGCTGTTCTTCGATCTCGATCTGATAACGATCATGGCCCAGCAGGACCTGCATCCCTGCCGTCGCCAGCCGGTCGGACAGCGCCCCGACCGTATCGGCAAAATTGGCATTGTTGATCGAGGGGATGATGACCGCGACAAATCCGGTTCTTTGCGTGCGCAGCGTGGCCGCTGTCGAGTCAAACACATAGCCCAGATCTTCGGCGATCGTCAGGATGCGGGTACGGGTTGCCTCGGACACGGATGCGTCGGACTTGAAGGCCCGGCTGACCGTCATGACAGAACAGCCCGCCGCGACGGCGACGTCCTTCATCGTGATCGAGCCCTGCTGCATCCTTGTCCCCTCGGGCGTTGTCTAAAGGCGCTCGTCCCTGCCAGTTTTCGATGATTCTGTCCATCGGGGATGCATCCGGGCAACCCATAGATCGACAAGGTTAGGCCCTGTATTCGTTGGCTTCTGTGACGTGATGGTGGATGCGCCCGTCAAAGTGTTCGGCGACGATCTGGCCGGTTACCTCGCGCGACTGGCTGCGGAACGGGCTGTACAGCGCGCTCTCCATTGCGGCGCGGTCGGGATAGCTGATCGCCAGGATCAGCGGAAATTCGGGCGCGCCTTCGTCACGTTCTTCGCCGAACATGACGCGGACAGCCGAATTGCCGGGAAACTGCCGCCAAAGCGGCACCAGGCGCGCAGTGACGGCGGCACGAAAGGCGGCTGTCTGGCCGGGTTTGATGCTGCCTTCGAACAGCGCGAAACGCGTGATCATCGAAAATGGTCCTTGTTGGGTCCGGTAAAGTATTCCATCAGCGCCGCCTGATCCTCGCCACCAAGACCTGCGGCGGTCAGCATGCGGTGAACCTCCGCGCAAAGGGCGGTCAAGGGCATCGAGGTATGGGTCCGGCGGGCCAGATCCTGGGCCGCATTCAGGTCTTTGACCATGTTGTCGATCCGGCCCGTGCGGCGATAATCCCTGGTCGCAAAGCGGGGCATGTATTCCTGCAAGATGGCACTGTCGGCGCGCCCGCCACGCAGCGCCTGCGGGATCTTGGCGACATCGACCCCGGCGTTCAAGGCAAGCTGCGTCGCCTCCGCCACGGCCATGAAGCCGAGGCCGCAAAGGACCTGATTGATCAGCTTGGTCGTCTGACCTGCTCCAACCGGTCCCATATGGGTATAGTTGGACGCAAGGTCGCGCAACAAAACATGGGCATCGGCGACGTCCTTGGCGTCCCCTCCCGCCATCAGCGTCAATTCACCCGTCAAGGCTTTGGGGGCACCGCCCGACAAGGGACTGTCGACCCAGCGCAACCCCTTGGCCGCCGCCTTTTCGGCAAG
>JBKJVF010000031.1:0-12805 GCA_046589965.1 Paracoccaceae bacterium | reverse complement strand
GGTCTTGGTTTCCAGCCAGATTTCCTCAACCAACCGGTTCATTTCCTCGCGGGTGAAGGCGTCCAGCGCGCCGAAGGGTTCATCCATCAGCAGAACCTGCGGGCGCAGGGACAGCGCCCGCACGATGGCGGCCCGCTGCTGCATCCCGCCGGACAATTCGCGCGGAAATCGCTGCTCGAACCCCGTGAGCCCGACGCGGTCAAGCAGATGGTCGATCCACGGGCGGTCAGGCGCAATGCGTTTGATCTCAAACGGAAACAGGACGTTGTCGATCAGGTTGCGCCACGGCAGCAGGTTGGCCTCTTGAAACACCAGCCCGATATCGGGATGCGGGCCGGTGATCGGCTTGCCTTCCAGCATGACAGTGCCGGAAGTCAGATGATGCAGGCCGGACATCGACCACAACAGCGTGGTTTTGCCGCAGCCGGACGGGCCCACGATGGAGGTGATGGTATTGGCGGCCACATCGAAACTGCAGTTCACAAACGCTTCAAGCGCGCCATAGCGCTTGCCCGCATTCCGCACCGACAGCTTGACCGACATGCCCGCCCTGCCTTTTGCATCTGTAAACTGATGCGGCAAGCATTGTTGCTAACTTACAAAGCTGTCAACGATTCTAAACTGTTTCTTGCCGCACCCATAAATCATTGAACAAACTTTGAAATTTTTCCTGTAAGTAACTTACATCTTGTTGACGCTCCCCCGGCTTGCAAGCGATACTGCACCCGGAATCAGGAGGCAGCAGATGCGATATGCAGGTCAGCGAGAACCCGGTTCCGCGCCGCCCGCGCGCCGCCCGCATGACATCATTGCCCTGATGAAAGACCGCTACCCCGACCTCAGCCGCGCTGAACAATCGGTGGCCGATGCTGTGCTGTCTGATGTGCGGGCAGCCGTCGAAGCCTCGAACGCGGAACTGGCGATCCGCGCCGGGGTCAGCCAGCCGACGGTCACCCGATTTTGCCGCTCGGTCGGTTGCGAAGGTGTGCGGGATTTCAAGCTGCAACTGGCGCGCAGTCTGGTGGTGGGCGAGTTGTTTCTTGCCTCCGACAACCCAAGGCCAACGGCGGGTCCGGGCAGCATGCCGCCGTTCTGGGCTTCGGTTCTGGGCGAGGCGCGACTGGCGCTGCGCGAAGTGGAGCGCCAGCTTGACCCGGCCCACGTGCTGGCAGCGGCGACCATTCTGGCCCCGGCGCGCCGCGTGCTGGTGCTGGGGCTGGGGGGCAGTTCTTCGGCGCTGGCCGAGGAAACGCAGAACCGGCTGTTTCGCTATGGTGTGCCGGTGACGGCCTGCAAGGACCCCTACCTTGCGCGCATGACGGTTTCGACCTTTCGCCCCGATGATGTGCTGGTCGCGATTTCCGGATCCGGGCGAACGCGTGAGGTGATTGATTGCCTGCACCTTGCCCGGACCTACGGCGCCCGCACCATCGCCATCACCACACCGGGCAGCGCTGCGGCCGACACGGCCGAAATCGCTTTGACCACCCTTGTCGACGGCTATTCCGAGGCGCTGATGCCCTCGGCCTCGCGGTTTGCCTTTCTGACGATCATCGATCTGGTCGCGGCGGCGACGGGTTTTCAAATGGGCCCGCTGGCCCGCGAAAACCTGCGTCGGATCAAGTTCAACCTGATCGAAAAGGGTGCAGGCCCGACCATCGAACCGCTGGGAGATTGAGATGACGCTGTCGCCGCAGGACTGGATAACCACCTTCTCGGCAGCCCTTGCCCGGGGCGATGTTCCTGCCACTTTGGCATTGTTCCAACCAGATTGCTACTGGCGCGACCTGCTGGCCTTCACCTGGAACATCAAGACGATGGAGGGGCGGGACGCCATCGCCGCCATGCTGGACGCCACTTTGGCAACCACCACCCCGTCGAACTGGGCCGTGACCGGCACGCCGGAAATCGAGGGCGATATCACGACGGTCTGGATCAGGTTTCAGACAGCGACGGCTGTGGGCACCGGGCGGCTGACCTTGAAAAGCGGTCTTTGCCTGACGCTTTTGACCGCCATCGAAGATCTGGCCGACCATGAAGAGCCGCGCGGGACGTCACGGCCGCAGGGACTGGCCCACAAGGCCGACCGCAACCGAGAAACCTGGAGCGAGGCCCGCGCCACTGAAACCGCGCGGATCGGGCGTGGGGATCAGCCCTATGTGCTGATCGTTGGCGGGGGTCAGGGCGGCATCGCACTTGGCGCAAGGCTGCGCCAACTGGGGGTGCCGACGCTGATCGTCGAGCAGAACGCCCGCGCCGGGGACAGCTGGCGCAACCGCTATCGCAGTTTGGTGCTGCATGATCCGGTCTGGTATGACCACATGCCCTATCTGCCGTTCCCAGAGAACTGGCCGGTTTTTACCCCAAAAGACAAGATGGGTGACTGGCTTGAGGCCTATGCCCAATTGTTCGAGCTGAACATCTGGCAATCGACGCGGTGCGAAAGCGCGCATTATGATGCCGGGGAATGGACGGTCGTCGTCAATCGCAAGGGCGAACGGATCACGCTTCGCCCCCAGCACCTTGTCTTTGCCACCGGCGCCTATGGCCCGCCGCGCGCCATCGACCTGCCAGGGGTGGGCGATTTTGAAGGCACGCTGATGCATTCAAGCGCCTATCAGACCGGCGCGCCGTTCAAGGACAAGCGCTGTGTCGTAATCGGTTCGGCGAGTTCGGCGCATGATGTCTGCGTGGATCTGTGGGAGGCCGGTGCGGACGTCACGATGCTCCAGCGCAACCCCACCATCGTGGTGCGGTCGGAAACGCTGATGACCTTTGGGTTCGACCTCTATTCCGAAGAGGCCGTCGCGCGCGGCATTACTGCCGAGAAGGCCGACATGATCGGCGCTGCCACGCCCTTTGCGCTGTTTCCTGGCCAGCAAAAGGCGCTTTACCAAAAGATCCGCGCCCAAGATGCGGACTTCTATACCCGGCTCTCGGCGTCTGGCTTTGCGCTGGATTTCGGCGAGGACGAAAGCGGGTTGATGTCCAAGGCGCTGCGCACGGCTTCGGGCTATTACATCGATGTGGGCGCCTCGGAGTTGATCGCGACGGGACAGATCAAGGTGATTTCCGGCGCCGATGTCGCCGCATTGACACCGGGCGGCCTGCGCCTTGCCGACGGCCGCGAGGTGCAGGCAGACGTTGTCATCGCCTGCACGGGCTATCAGTCGATGAACGAGACAGTTGCCAGCATCGTGTCGCGCGACGCAGCGGATGCGGTCGGCCCGTGCTGGGGCCTGGGCTCTGGCATACGTGGCGATCCCGGCCCGTGGCTGGGTGAGTTGCGCAATATGTGGAAACCCACCGCAGTCGAGGCGCTTTGGTTTCACGGTGGCAATCTGGCGCTGTCACGCTTTTATTCGCGCTTTGTCGCACTGCAGCTCAAGGCACGGATGGAGGGTATCCCGACGCCCGTCTATGACGGCCCCTCGACGTCTCAGCGGGGCTTGTAGGCGATGGCCTCAATCTCCACCGAGATGTCGATCATCAGTCGCGACTCGGCGGTTGACCGGGCCGGGGGTTCGGCAGGAAAGTATTCGGCATATACCGCATTGAATGCCGCGAAGTCGTCACGGTCGCGTAGCCAGACGGTCGTCTTGACGACATCCGACATCGCACAACCTGCCAGCGCCAGTGCTGCCTTGACGTTATCAAGCACCGCGCGGGTTTCGGCAGCGACTCCACCTCCGAGGACTTTGCCCCCGACCACTGGCACCTGGCCCGAGATGAAAACGAAATCCCCCGCGCGCACGGCGGGCGACAATGGCACATGCGACGCGCCGAATACCTGTTTTGACATTGCTCTGTCTCCATTTCCGGGGGCTTTGGCACAACTTGCCCGATGGGTTGCAGATTGCAAGAAGGACGTTCGATGACCCGGTTCGACGGCCTTCGCGTGGTCATCACGGGCGCCGCCGGCGGTGTCGGCAGCGCCTTGATGCGCCAATTTGGCGAGCTTGGTGCCCGGATCATCGCCTGCGACCTGCCTGGCAAAGTGCTCGACGCCCCGCAGATCGCGGAACGCCACCTGTTCGATTTGCGTGACAAGGACGCCGTTGCCAAAGCCGCCACCGCGATCCTTTCTGGCGGAACTCCGTCGGTCTTTGTCTCGAACGCGTGCTGGACCCGACAGGAAACGCTGGCGATGACCACCGCAGACGGCATTCCGGATGAGATGGACGCCAATTTCACCGGTCCAGCGCTGCTAACCCATGCGCTGCTGCCCGCGATGCGTGTGGCGACGGGCAACCGCGCGTTCGTCTTTGTGTCGTCGGTCAATGCCCTTGGGCATTTCGGCAATCCGGCCTATTCGGCGGCCAAAGCCGCAACGCTGGCCTGGATGCGTGCCATCGCGGTCGAAGAGGGGCGGCACGGCATTCGCGCCAATGCGGTCATTCCCGCATCGATCCGCACCGGGGCGTGGGAGCATCGGCTGCAAGCAGACCCCGACATTCTGGACAAGCTCGGGGCGATCTATCCGCTGGGCCGCATCGTCACCCCAGACGAAGTTGCCCACGCGGTCGTCTTTCTTGCCTCGGCCATGTCATCGGGTATCACCGGCACGTCGCTGGTGGTGGATGCCGGGCTGGGTGCAGGCAATCTGCCATTTCTTGAAGCCATCACATGAGGCCGAAATGAACATCGACGATATCGACACCCCCGCCGTTCTTGTCGATCTGGACAAGGCAGAAGCGAACCTTCGGGCGGCACAAGCCTATGCCGACGCGCATGGCCTGCCGCTGCGCCCGCATGTCAAGACGCACAAGCTGCCCCGCTTTGCACGGCTGCAGGTCGAACTTGGCGCGATCGGCATCACCGCGCAAAAGCTGGGTGAGGCTGAAGCGATGGCCGATGGCGGGCTGACGGATATCTTTTTGCCCTACAACATCCTCGGGGCGGCCAAGCTGGACCGGCTTTACCGTCTGCATCAGCGGATCACTTTGTCGGTCACGGCGGACAGCGCGGCGGCGGTGCGGGGCTATGCCGAGCGTTTTACCGATGCGGCAAAACCGCTGACGGTCCTTGTGGAATGCGATACCGGGGCGGGTCGTTGCGGCGTGCAGAACGCGGACGAAACGGTCGCACTTGCCCGTGCCATCGATGCCGCGCCAGGTTTGTCGTTTGGCGGCCTGATGACCTATCCGCCGCGCGGCGGACTGGTGCAGACGGCGGCCTGGCTGGCCGGGGCCATTGCCGCGCTTACGGCGGCGGGCCTGCCGCCACGGGTGGTTTCCAGCGGCGGGACGCCCGATCTGTGGCATGCCGCCGACACGGCGGGGATCACCGAATATCGGCCCGGCACCTATATCTACAAGGACCGGATGCAAGTCGCCTGGGGTCATGGCACGCTGGAAGAATGCGCGCTGAGCGTGCTTGCAACCGTCGTCAGCCGCCCGACACCCGACCGCGCGATCCTGGATGCGGGATCAAAGGCGCTGGCGGCAGATCCGGCCGGCGCCCCGGGGCATGGATATCTGCAGGCTTACCCGGACGCGGTGATCACAGGTCTGTCCGAAGAACATGCAATTGTCGATTTCTCGGCATCGGCCAGCAAACCGCAGATCGGCGAGCGGGTTCGGGTCATTCCCAACCATGCCTGCGTCGTGTCGAACCTGTTCGACAAGGTCCATCTGATGCGGGGAACCATGATCGAAGAGATCGCCGATGTCACATCGCGTGGAAAGCTGACCTGACGTCCACGGCGGCAAGCAGGGGATTGGCGGAAGACGCTCGTTTTGGTTCCGGCGATCAGCAGCGTGTCAATCCCAGGGCCGCGAAGCACCCGCTCCAGGCTGCGAGCCGTTCGGTTCTTCGGCCTTCGTCCCTACAGATCAATCCGCCGCAGTCGCAGCGCGTTGGTGATCACGGATACCGACGACAGGCTCATCGCCGCCGCCGCTATCATCGGTGATAGCAACAGGCCGGTGACGGGGTACAGAAGCCCCGCCGCGATTGGCACGCCAAGGGTATTGTAGGCAAAGGCAAAGAACAGGTTCTGCTTGATGTTACGCAACGTGGCGCGGGCCAGTTTCCGCGCCCGCACGATACCCATCAGATCACCGCCCAGCAGCGTGATCCCGGCACTTTCCATCGCGACATCGGCACCTGTGCCCATGGCGATGCCGACATCGGCAGCGGCCAGCGCGGGTGCGTCGTTCACACCGTCGCCCGCCATGGCGATCTTGTGACCCGCTTTGCGCAGCTGGTCGATCAGGTCCTTTTTGGCTTCGGGCAGAACGCCCGCGCGCACCTCGTCAATGCCAAGCTTGGCTGCCACGGCCTGTGCCGTGCGTTCATTGTCACCGGTCGCCATGATGACGCGCATCCCCTGGGCATGCAGTTCGCGGATCGCCTGCGCGGTGGACTCCTTGATCGGGTCGGCCACTGCCACGATGCCCGCCAGCGCGCCATCGACCGCCACGAACATCGCCGTCTTGCCCTCGGCGCGCAGGACGTCGGCCTTGGCGTCGGCATCATCCGTGTTCAGGCCCATCTCCTGCATCATCGCCGCGTTGCCAAGGGCCACCGTGCGCGCGCCGATCTTGCCACGCACGCCCTTGCCGGTGACGGCCTCGAAGTCCGCCGCCTCTTGCCGGGCTGCACCCCGCGCCTCCGCACCCTCGACAATCGCTTCGGACAGCGGGTGTTCGGAGCCACGCTCCAATGCGGCGGCCAGCGACAGCAGTTCAAGCTCGGGAAGATCCCCCAGCACGACGGTATCGGTCAGCTTTGGCTTTCCCATGGTCAGAGTGCCCGTCTTGTCCACGATCAACGTGTCGACGCCCGCCATCCGCTCCAGCGCCTCGGCATCCTTGATCAGCACGCCGGCCTGTGCTCCGCGTCCCGCCGCAGTGGTGATGGAAATCGGCGTGGCCAACCCAAGTGCGCAGGGACAAGCAATGATCAGCACCGAAACGGCTGAGGCGATGGCAAAGACCAGCGCAGGTTCGGGCCCGAAAATCATCCAGACCGCAAAGGCAAAGATCGCGATGCCGACGACGGTCGGCACGAAGATCGCCGACACCCGGTCGGCCAACCCCTGAATGGGCGCGCGGGACCGCCGCGCGTTCGATACCATCGCCACGATCTGCGCCAGAACGGTATCGGCGCCGACCTTGCCCGCTTCGATCACCAGAGAGCCGTTCTTGTTGATCGTGGCCCCGGTCACCGCATCGCCCGGACCTTTTTCCACCGGCATCGACTCGCCGGTCAGCATGCTTTCGTCCAAGGACGAACGGCCTTCGATCACCGTCCCGTCGACGGGGACCGCGTCCCCCGGGCGAACGCGCAGCCGGTCGCCTTGCATGATATTTTCCAACGGCGCGTCATATTCCGACCCATCGGCCAGGATGCGCCGCGCGGTCTTGGGTGCCAGATCCAGCAGGGCCCGGATCGCATCGCCGGTGCGTTCGCGGGCGCGCAGTTCCAGCACCTGACCCACGAAGACCAGCGCCACGATCACCACCGCGGCCTCGAAATAGGTGCCCACACCGTGACCCATCCGGTATTGTTCGGGGAATACGCCCGGCAAGAAGGTCGCAACCAGCGAATAGAGATAGGCCGCTGCCACCCCGAGGCTGATCAGCGTCCACATGTTGGGGGACCGGTTCACCAGCGAGTCCCAGCCGCGCTGAAAAAACGGCAGGGCAGCCCAAAGGATGATCGGCGTCGCCAGCGCAAATTCAAGATAGCTGGCTGTCTGATGACCGATCCAGTCGCGCACTGGCAGGGCAACGAGTTCGCCCATCGTCAGGATGACCAACGGCACCGCCGCGGCCGCCGAGATCCACATCCGACGGGTGAAATCGGTCAACTCGTGGCTCGGCTCGTCCGAGGGCAGCACCGGCTCCAGCGCCATGCCGCAGATCGGACAGGCGCCAGGTGCGTCGCGGATGATCTCGGGGTGCATCGGGCAGGTGTACTGCACGTTGGCGGGTGCCGATTTCTTGCGCCCCGCGGCACGGCCCGACGCATAGAACCATGGATCGGCCTTGAACCGGGTCTGGCATTTGCCCGAACAGAAATGGAAATCCTGGCCACCGAACGTTTCGGTCAGTGTGCCAGGCTTCAACGTAACCGTCATGCCGCAGACCGGATCAATGGCCGTGGCTCCGGTCGCAGAGCCATCCGGGACGTTGGCCTTTGCCGCGTCAGAATGGGCATGGGCCGCGTGCGGATCGGTGTTGGACATGGCGCTTTCCTTTTGAGGCAAGTCTGTGCGACGGCCGATGGACAGTCGCTCGATTTTCAACGTGCCCCCTTCCCGGATGGGAAGGTCAAGCGCGGATTGCCGGGTCGGACCCCGTCAAATGTCTGAAACGGCCTTTGCCAGCAAATCACGCACCTGACCTGCGACCGCATGCAGGGCGGAATTGCTGATCGCCTGCATTGATGCCACCGGATCGATCGCGCTGACCTCGACGCCACCATCGACCTCGCGCAGGATCACGTTGCAGGGCAGCATTGCCCCCACGCGCGGTTCCATCCCGATGGCTTCCAGCGCCATTTTCGGATTGCAGGCCCCAAGGATACGGTAGGATGGCATCTCGACATCCAGTTTCTTTTTCATCGTCGCCTTGACGTCGATGTCCGTCAAAACGCCAAAGCCGTGTGCGGCCAGTGCGGTACGCGTGCGGGTGTCGACGGCATCAAAGTCCGCCCCCGTGATCAGACGATTGATCGTGTAATCCATTGGTTATTCCTTCTTTATTTGCGCAGGTATTTGACCAGCGCGGCAATGGCGAGGCCGACCAGCACAAGGATGACAATCGTCCAGAGCCAGCCGAAGCCCATTCCCAAACCCATACCATAATCGTTCATCATCGCTTGCTCCTGATCTGAGTTGGTGTCGCGCCCGCTGATCGGTCTCTGATCCGATCAGCGGGAACGAGGGTGCGTCAGTTGTCGCCCATCGAGTCGTGGTCCATGCCCTGCATGCCACCTTGCTGGCCGCCCATATGCGATTGCATCATCTCCGCCATGGTAGCCATTTCGTCCTCTGTCACCTGCGCGTCGCCATCGGCGTCATGCATCTGGAAGGCCCGCACGGTCATCGGCCGGGTGTGGGCCGCGTGCATCGCCGCGAACTCTTCAAGCGACAGCGTGCCGTTGGCGTCGGTGTCATAGGTCTTGAGTTCGGCCTGAATACCGGCCGTCATCTCCTCGGGGGTGAGGGTGCCGTCCTTGTCGGTATCGAACATCTCCATTGCATGGCTTTGGGCGCCGCCCATCATGCCCATGCCGCCCCCCATCATGCCGTCATGGTGGCCCGCCATGTCCATGCCGCCTTGCATCATGCCGCCATGTTGCATCTGACCCTGCCGGGCGACGACCGGGACGGCGATAGCAGCCACACCGAGGGCGGCAACGGCAGCGAGTGCGAATTTGGTTGCGCGTTTCATTCTGTCTCTCCTGAACTGGATTGCGATGACACCAATCTGGGGCGCATGTGTCCCAGAGGTTTGTCAGCGTCAGGCCAGTTTTGTATCAAACTGTCGCAGACGAGGCCGCGGGGTGAGGTTTACGACAAACTTCTATCCGCAGCGCCAAAGGGTTCGGCTAGGGTTGGCGTCAGGAGACTAATGATGACCCATCCGCCCCACATCCTCATCGTCGATGACCATCGTGAGATCCGCGATGCGCTGGTGAAATATCTGGAAAAGAACGGCATGCGTGCGACATCTGCCGCGGACGCCGTGGCGATGGATGCCGCGATGAAGGTCGGGCAGTTCGATCTGATCGTGCTGGACGTGATGATGCCGGGCGAAGATGGCCTGTCGGTCTGCCGCCGCCTGCGCGCACAAGGTGGCATCCCGATCCTGATGCTGACGGCCTTGGGCGATGAAACCGACCGCATCGTGGGGCTGGAGGTCGGGGCCGATGATTACTTGCCCAAACCCTTCAACCCGCGCGAATTGCTGGCGCGGATCAAGGCGATCCTGCGCCGGTCCGATCGGGCCGAAGTGGTGGGCGGCAGCCTTGCGGGGCACAGGCTGGCCTTCGCCCAGTGGGTGCTTGATACCGACCGGCGCACGCTGACGAGCGCCGACGGCACTGATGTCGCGCTGACCACCGCCGAGTTTCGCCTGCTGACGGTGTTTCTGGAACGGCCCCGCTTTGTGCTGAGCCGCGAACAACTGCTTGATCTGACCTCGGGCCGGGCCGCACAGGTGTTTGACCGCACCATCGACAACCAGATCAGCCGTCTGCGCCGCAAGATCGAGGCCGATCCCGCCAAGCCCGCGCTGATTGCCACGGTCTGGGGCGGCGGCTACAGCCTTGCCGCCGATGTGAGGGAATTGCTGTGAGCCCGCGCTTTTCTTTCCTGCAAAGGCTGCTTCCGCGTTCCCTTGGCGGTCAGTTGCTGGCCATGCTGCTGCTGGCACTGGCCATCACGCAAGGGCTGGGCCTCGTGCTTTTCACGGACGAGCGGAACCGTGCGGTTCGGGCGGCATTGGGGCTGGAGGCGGCAGGGCGCGCGGCGAATGTGGTCTTGTTGTTGGACAGCGCCCCTACTGATCTGCGCCCGTCCATCTTGCGGGCGGCAAATTCGCCGCTGGTCAGGTTTGACGTGGGGCCAGAACCCGAGGCACTGCACGACAGCGCCGACGCGGACGTGGTTCTGCGCCAGATCCGGGAGATCCTTGGCGAGCCGGAACGCGAGGTCCGCGCCGATGTTCATGCGCGTTCCTTGGCGCCCGTGCCGATGCCCGAAGGCGTGCCCGCCGCGATGCGTCCGATGCACGAGGCAATGATGGCAGGGCGGACCGATCCTGTGGAGTTGACGCTGTCGATCCGTCTGGCGGCGGGCAACTGGCTGAACGTGCGCACCATGTTTCATCGCCCGGCCTTGCAGATTTCTCCGCATGCGTTGCTGCCCTTGCTGCTGATGGCGGTTGCCGTGGCTTTGGTGGCGTGGTGGACCGCGCGGCGTGTCGTCGGCCCGATGCGCGCCCTTGCCGTCGGGGCGGACCGGCTGGGTCGCGGCCTTGATGCGGATCCGCTGCCGATGACGGGGCCGTCCGAGGTGCGCGACACCACGCAGGCCTTCAACCGGATGAAGGACCGCCTCACCCGTTTCGTGAATGAGCGTACGCACATGCTTGCCGCCCTGAGCCATGACTTGCGGTCGCCACTGACCGCGATGCGGCTTCGGATCGAGATGCTGGACGAAACCGAGGACAGCATTCGGTTGAAGGCATTGGTCGAGGAAATGCAGGCGATGGTCGAAGCCACGCTGGAATTCGCGCGCGGGGTTGCGAAAGCGGAGCCCGCCGGCACCGTCGATCTCGCCCAATTGCTGGGCGATCTGGTCGGCGATGTGGGCGGGGACAAGGCAACCCTCGCCCCGTCACCTCCACTGCTGACCACCATACGCCCAACGGCCCTGAACCGCGCCTTGCGCAACCTGATCGACAATGCGGTCCGCTATGGCGGGGTCGCGAGGGTCACGCTCACCCACGAACCGGGTATAGCCGTCATCACCATTGCCGACGACGGGCCCGGACTGCCCGACGATCAGCTTGAGGCGGTCTTTGAGCCGTTCGTCCGTCTGGATGCGTCCCGCAGCCGAGATACGGGGGGTGTCGGACTGGGCCTCGCCATCGCCCGAACCATCATTCAGGCGCATGGAGGCACGGTGGTGCTGCGCAATCGAAAAGAGGGTGGCCTTGAGGCGGTCGTGAGATTGCCAATGGGAAAGGCCTGACTGCATGCTGCCGGTTCTGGACGGCAGATCATTGGTTTTGCAGAACATCCCGCTGACTGGCCGGTCATACTACCCGCGCACCCTACGCTATGGCCGTTTTACGCGACCATCGCCCCCGGCGCGCGGGCCTTGTATTTTCTAAACGCTCTCCGCTTTGGTGCCCCTACCTTCTGCACCAATTTCATCTTCGCGGTTCGATGGGGCAGGACCGGACCGGCCACATCGTCGGACCACCAGGCGGGTTGTCCCGCCTGGCGCAAGGCTCAATTGTTGGCGGTCAAGGGGTCGATGATTTGCGGCACTTCGGTGATCCGCGAAATCGGGATGCCGCTGAGTTCGGCATGTTTGCGGATAGAGTCTTCCCCGTCGGCAAGATAGATGCAAAAGGTCTTGTTGCCGGACACGTAGCTGTGCTGCCACTGGATCGCCGGCCCGATGGTGCTGAGCGCCTGATTGGATGCCCGCGCCGCGCCGCAGAGTTCGGTGACTGAAAAATTCCCGATACCCGGGATGTCACGTTCGATCATGAAACGTTTGAGACTGGCCATTTTCGCGTCCTCCATGTGTTGCCGTGGCTTCAGGTTAGACCCCTGCCACGTGGACTCAAAACCAAATGTTCTTTAGTGCGATGAAGGCAGGCTTTAGCAATCATCTTGTAAATTTATCAGACTAAAGATAACCTTTATCAATGTCCGCTGCGTCGCATCTGAAATCCCTTCAAGCCCTTGAAATGGCGATCCGGGTCGGGTCCTTGACCGGGGCGGCCGAGCGTCTGGGCATTACACCCGCCGCCGTCGGTCAGCGCATCCGCGCGCTCGAGGATTTTCTGGGCAGGGATCTGCTGTTGCGGGGTCGATCTGGCCTGACGCCGACGGCGGATCTGGATCGCGCCCTGGCCGACCTCAAGACCGCCTTTGCAGCCCTGGACCGGGTGACTGAGAACCTTGATTTCCAGCGCGTGGCAGAGATCCATGTCGTGGCAGACCCCGACTGGTCAGAGCTGTGGCTGCTGCCGCGATTGGCTGGTTTCCGGGCTGAAAATCCCAATATCCTTTTCTGCATCAACGGCGCGGGCGAGGTGCCACTGCGTCTTGG
>JBKJVF010000252.1:0-9690 GCA_046589965.1 Paracoccaceae bacterium | reverse complement strand
GGTTTTTCAGCGCGGGCTGCGTCAGCGCTTCCAGCGCGGATTTCGTATCGTAGCTCCACCGTTCCGCCCCGGTCTCAGGGTCGAGTGCCAGGATTCGGTAGAACGGAGTGCCAAGGTACAGCGTTTCATTGGCATAAATGGGTGTCGCGGACCAAACAGTGGCTGGCGTGTCGCCCGACCCGTCCGAGACATCGCCCGTTCGGACCTCCCACGCCCGTTCAAGGCCTTGGATGCTGTCCGGCGTCAGGGCAGGCGCATCAGCGAATTTGGTTGCGGCCAGGTTGCCGTTGAACGTGTCCCAAAGCAATTGCTCGGCATGCGCGGCACCTGACGTCAGCATCAGGCAGCAGACAAGAACGTTAGCAGATTTCATGCGATGGTCTTTTGATCGGCAATCGCACTTGCAGCCATCAACGCCAGCAACGACACCACGGCGGCGACGGCAATCTCATCCTGCATGAGAAACCAGCCGGCCAAAGCCGTCAGCGCGGACGTCAAGGCAGCAATGCCGACCAAGGTCCAGCGCGCGGCTGTCGATACGCGCCACACAGCTAAAAGGCCCACAATCAACAAAAGTCCGGCGGCGCCCAACAGCGCCAGCAATGCCCCCAGGGTACCGTCCACACCCGTGTCCGGCAAAAACGCGGCAGCAGCCGCAAATGCAACGCCAGTCAAGGCCGCGACAAACGAAACAACAAAATACATACGGCTGACCTTTCAGGTGTTGGCCTCGACTTAACGCCTCGGGCCGTCGATGGTTCCCGCCCTCTGCGTTCGATCCACCGCCCAATCCTGTCGATGAAATCGCTTTTGCCGGGCGGACCACGCCGTTGGTTTTACGCACGCATCTTCGATAGTTTGGCCAACCGCCCGCCGTGCAAACTCGCTTTCCATGTCATGCGCTTGCGTCTCATCTCGCCGCCAAAAGCGCGGCATCGAAGCTTGCTTCCACCTGCATCCGCCGACAGTTCGATGCCCCTGCAACCGGCCTGCGGAACTTTCACGGCCCTTCAGGGTTAAATCGCCACGACGTTTTTGGTGGAACATGAATGAGGGCCCGGCATCTTGTCAGCAGACGCGCGAAATCCTGCAGTCAGCTGCACCCCTTGCAGATCAGTAAGTGCAAGTGGGGATATGCCACCCTTCTTTGCACCATACGCCCATTAGGCAGGCGCGTATGAAGCAAGTCCCCAGGAAACTGCGCAGGATCGTGGCGTTCTCTGACGTCTGGGCACGCCTGTGAAACAAGATCGCTTCCTTAAGGCAATCGCCGCCACCGCCACTCCGGCCATCCTTGCAACCGACAGCACCGACCCATCGGGTGTGGGGCACCACATGATCACGCTTGCCGCGCATCTTGGCAGCAACTGGGCGCCGCAACTGGCATTTGCCGCAGGGCCAATGGCAGCGACCTTTCACGCCCGCGCGCGTCAGCTTGACCTGAACGCGCAGATTGTGACGCCGGGTGGCTGGGCGCATCTGCTGGCAGGCCCCCCCGGAGTTTTGCACATCCATGCAGGCATCGGCTGGGAAGGCCACGATCTGGCGTCTCTTGGCAAAAGGGCAGGTTGGCGGGTCGTGCGGACCGAGCATCTGCCTTGGCTGATCACGGATCCCGGTCAGCGACAGGACTACGCGGCCATGCTTGCCAACGTGGACGCGCTGATTGCGGTATCGCCGTCGGCAGGGACAAGTGTGTCCGACGGATTGACCGATCGCGGCGTTCGCCCCGCCATCAGGGTGGTGCGCAACGGGATAGCCCGGCCGCTGCCCCAGCGGTCACGCGATCAGGTCCGGTCTGCGCTGGACCTTCCGGCGGATGCCCCCCTCTTGCTGCATGTTGCGCGTTTTACGCCACAAAAGGCGCATGCCACGCTGGTCGCAGCGTTTGAACAGGTGGCAAGGCGGCACCCGTCGGCCCGTCTGATGATGATCGGAAACGGACCGACCCGTGCCGCAACAGCGGATGCCGTCCGCGATACCGGCCTGACGGGCCTGACAATATGCGACCCGCGCGATGACATCATCGATCTGATCGCCGCCGCCGATCTTTTGCTTTTGCCATCGCTGTTCGAGGGGCTGCCCTTGGTTCTGCTTGAGGCAATGGCGTTGGGCGTGCCGATTGTCGCCAGCCGCACCGGCGGCATCATCGGTGCGCTTGGCGCCGATTATCCCCTGCTTGTGCCGCCCGGATCGGCAGATGCGCTGGCGCAGGCGATCTCGGCACAGCTCGACGACCCGAGCTTTGGCCAAGGGCAAGCACAATTGCTGCGCCAGCGGTTCGCAGATCGCTTTACCGCCGCCCAAATGGGCCAGGCCACGGCATCGGTTTACCGCGAAACCCTCGCGACACATCAACGAAAGACGCCCGTCATGCAGACCCTGACCAATGTAGGCTTCATCGGCGCTGGCGGTATCGCCGAGCGGCACCTTGAGGTGCTGCGCCGTTTTCCCGACGTGCGGCTGGCAGGTGTCACCGATGCCGATCCCGAAAGGGCGGCGCAAATCGCCGACCGGTTCGGCACCACGGCCTATCAGGACGTTGATGCGATGATCGCCGACGCGGCATTGGATGCGGTGTTCATCTGCGTGCCCCCCTTCGCACATGGTCCTGCCGAGCAAAGCGCAATTGCGGCCAACCTGCCCTTCTTTGTCGAAAAGCCGATCACGCTTGATCTTGATCAGGCTCAGACGCTCGCCGCAGAGGTGGCCGACAAGGGCCTGATCACGGCGGTCGGCTACCACTGGCGCTATCTTGACACCGTGGATCGCGCCCGCCGCGCCCTGCAGGGCAAATCGGCTCAGTTGATCGTCGGCCATTGGCTGGACAGCACGCCGCCGCCGCAATGGTGGGGTCGCCAGGATCTGTCCGGGGGCCAGATGGTGGAACAGGTGACCCATCTGATCGACACCGCGCGCTTTCTGGCGGGATCTGTGCAATCCGTGCATGCCTTGGGCAATCACCATCCGCGCGACTCCCATCCCGACCTCGACGTGGCCACGGCCAGCGTGGCCAGTTTGCGCTTTGACAGCGGGGCCATCGCGACCTTTTCGGCAACCTGTGTCCTGAACTGGCAGCACCGCACCGGTTTGCACCTCTTTGCCGATGGCCTTGCAATTGAACTGTCGGACCGCGATGTCGTGATCGATGAAGGCCGGGGCCGGGAACCGAAGGGCGCTGAAGGCGATCCGGTCTGGCGCGAAGACCGCGACTTCATCGATGCGGTGCGCGGTTTGCCGAACCTGATCCGGACGCCTTATGCCGAAGCGCTGGAGACGCACCGCGTCGCCTTGGCAATCGCAACCTCCATGCGCAGTGGCGACGTGGTAACCTTGCCCGCCAGCACCGCGCCACAGTTGTTGCCGCCCAGCGCTCAGTTGCGGCGCGAACCGGCCGCACCCGATCAACACCGGCGCATTCTCAGCCTTGGGGTGGAAAGGCCGCATCACGCGGGGTTCTTTGATTATAACGAGGGTCCGGCCGATCCGGGGCTGATCCGCCTTGATACCTGCTTCACAGGGCTGTCGGCAGGCACAGAACTGACCTTCCTGAAGAACACCAACCCTTATCTTTTTTCCTCCTGGGATGCCGCCGCGGGGGTGTTCCGCGATGGCGAACCTGCAATGCGCTATCCGGTGCCCTTCATGGGCTATATGGAAATGGGCCGGGTCATCGACAGCAAGAACGCCGATTTTCGCAATGGCGATCTGCTGGCAGGCACCTGGGGCCACAAGACCGGCCACACCGCTGACCCTGCTGTTGATCTGGTCACGCCGATGCCCGCAGGGCTTGACCCGCTTTTGGGCATCTTCGTGGGCCAGATGGGCCCCATCGCCGCCAACGCCATCCTTTACGCCGATGCGTTGATGCATGGGCAGGCCCCCGTCGACTTTGGCGCAGGCGTCGCGGGTCAGCGCGTGATCGTGTGGGGTGGGGGGACGGTGGGATTGTTCACGGCCCTTTTCGCCCGTGCAGCGGGTGCTGCCGAAGTTGTGGTTGCCGAACCATCCGACTTTCGCCGGCACATCGCGACGCGCCTGGGCCTTCAGGCAGAACCTGAGGACGCGGCGTGGCAGTTGGCAAAGTCATGGGGTACGGACGCGGATCGGGGCGCGGACCTGGTGTTTCAGACCCGCGCGCATGGTGCCAGCCTGCATCTGGCTCTGCGCGCGCTGCGCCCGCAGGGCACGGTCATCGACCTTGCCTTCTATCAGGGCGGCCTGCCCGAGTCCCGCCTTGGCGAGGAATTCCATCACAACGGACTGGGCTTGATCGCGGCGCAGATCGGCCGGGTGCCGCGCGGTCTCGCCGCCACATGGAACCGCGCCCGTCTGTCGGCGCAAACACTGGCCCTGCTGGCCAGCGACGGGCCTGCCATCCGGGCACATATGATCACCCATGTCGTGCCCTTTGACGACGCGCCCGGCTTTCTGAACCACCTGGTCGCGGGCCGTCCGGAATTTCTGCAGATCGTATTCGAGGTGCCGTCGTGAACGTCCTGTCTGAACCCTTGATCGCCGCAGATCAGCGGGATCGCCCTGTCCGCATCCTGTATGTCATGGCTTGGCTGGTGGTGGGTGGCGAGGAAACCGAAATACGCCTCTTGGCCCGCGCCCTTGATCCTGCGCGCTACCGGATCGAGGTGCTGCCGTGTTTCAAGATGCCGGGCATGACCGACCTGACCCATCTCCAGCTGGAAGCGGCCGGTGTCGCCGTCGACAAGGCGGCCTACGCGATGTCGTTTGACGACACGGTCCGCTATCTGGAGCGCAAGATCGCCGGGTTCGACATCATCGTATCCTGCCAGAACGTGGCCGACCTTTATCCTGCGATGGAACGCTTGCGCCACCGCCCCCCCCTGATCGAGCATGGCGGTCTGGTCAGCGAAGCCCTGGCCGGTCCGAAGCATTTCACCACCCGCTACGTTGGCGTCTGTGAGACGATCCGCGCCGCAGCGGCAAGCCGTATGCCTGACCGACCGCAAGATGCCCGCGCCATCCCGTCCATGGTTGATCTTGCCGACTATCGGCCCGACCGTCGCGACACCGTTCGCGGCTCGCTGGGCCTGAAAGCAGATCACATTCTGATCGGTTGGGTCGGGCGTCTGGATCGCAAGAAGCGGGTCGAGGACTTCATCACGGCGGCGGCCGAGGTGACCGATCCGCGCGCCCGGTTTGTCGTGGTCGGCGGTGCGGATGCCTTCATGCCGGACTACCAGCGTGAATTGCACGCATTGGCCACCCGGCTGGGCCTCGGGGCACGGATGATGTTCCTTGGCGACCGTGCTGACGTTCCCGATCTGATGATGGCGATGGATATCTTTGTCTGGCTGTCGCGCGGCGAAGGCATGCCGCATGTCATCGCCGAGGCGGGGGCCGCCGGACTGCCGGTCATCGCCACCGCCGACAATGGCGCGCTCGAACAGATCCGCGACGGCGAAACCGGCATTTTCGTGCCCCATGAAAGCCCAAGCCTCGTCGCCAAGGCGATCGGCGAGCTGGTCAGCGCACCGGCACTGCGCCACCGCTTGGGCCAGTCCCTGCGCGCGCATGTGGCGCAGAATTACGCCCTCCCGGTCGTCGTGCGCCAATGGGAAAGGTTGTTCGCCGAAGTGCTTAAGGGTCGCGCGGCTCCTCCCGCCACGCTGTTTCGCAGTTTTGTGCAGGGCGGGTTTGAATGTTCCACCCAAAGGCTGCGTTCGGGGCGTCGGGTGGATGTCATCGCCAGCACCGGCCACGATGTGAACGCCGCAGCGGACTATCGCCAGCTTGACCGGCTTGGCATTCGCACCGTGCGCGAGGGCCTGCGCTGGCATCTGATCGAACCCACGCCGGGACGGTTCGATTTCTTCAGCTTTGTCAACATGCTGCGCGCCACACAAAAGACCGGCACGCAAGCGATCTGGGATCTTTTGCACTATGGCTGGCCCGATGACATCGACATCTGGAGCCCCGCTTTTGTGGATCGATTTGCCCGTTTTGCCCGCGCGGTTGCCACCGTCATGCGTGATCAGACCGACCAGGTGCCGTTCTGGTGCCCGGTCAACGAGATTTCCTTTTTCGCCTGGGGGGGCGGGGATGCAGGCTATCTGAACCCCTTCGCGTCAGGGCGCGGGTACGAGTTGAAGGTGCAGCTTTCACGCGCCAGCATCGCCGCCATGGACGAATTGCGCGACGTCGATCCGCGCGCCCGGTTCGTACATTGCGAGCCACTGATCGCGATCCACCACGATCCGGCAACCGGCAGGCCATATGCCGAGGCCGAAGGCTGGCATCAGGCACAATTCCAGGCATTCGAGCTTTTGATGGGTCGGATGTGGCCGCAGATCGGCGGGGCGCCAAATTATCTCGATGTGGTCGGTGTGAATTACTATTCCAACAACCAGTGGATCCATGGTGGCCCGCCGATTGATATTGGCCACCCACTGTACCGCCCGCTCTCCGACCTCTTGTTTGAAACCTATGCCCGCTATCGCCGCCCGATGCTGATTGCGGAAACCGGCGTCGAAGGCGACCGGCGCGCGGACTGGTTTCGCTATGTCGCGGCCGAAGTTGCCCATGCGCGCGCGCGAGGGGTCGAGGTCGAAGGCATCTGCCTTTACCCCATCGCGAACCATCTTGGCTGGGATGACGACCGGCATTGCCCCAATGGTCTCTTGGGTCATCAGGTGTTTGACGGCGCGCGATCCGTCCATGCACCACTACTGCAGGCCATCGAGGAAAGCCGCATGCGCTGGTAGATCAGCACCCAGCGCATCGGCGGCCGATGGGATGCCTATTCGTCCCCGTCCACGTACAGATGCAGCACGCGCGCCTCGTCGATGCCGCCCGCAAAGACAAACTCGCCGTTCTGGAAATCCTCGATCCGCAGATGCGGAAAGGCAAAATACTTTCGCGCGACCTTGGCCTGGGTCGCAGCAAAGATGATGCGGTCAATACCGGCAAAACGAAGCGCGGACAGGCACATCTCGCAGGGCTGCAGCGTGGAGATGATCGTGCATCCGGAAAGATCGGTCCGCTCCAGTTGCGCAGCCGCCCGCGTGATCGCCACCATTTCGGCATGCTGCGTGGGATCAGATTGCAGGTGAACCTCGTTTTCGCCCGTCGCAATGATCTCATCGCCGCGCATGATGGTTGCGGCAATACCGGCCTTGCCGCTTTCATGGGCGGCTTTCAGGGCCCTGTCGATGGCCTCGCGCATCGCGCCCCGCTCAGCTTCGCTCACCTCTGGCGCAAATGTGCCTTGACCATCGGTCATTCAGGTTTTGCCCCTCGGCGGTGCATCTCGGCCAGAATGCCTTGCGGCACCACGCCTGCAAACATCGCGATCAGCTTGTTCATCAGGCCCGGAACGACGCCCTTTTCGCCTGCCATCATCGCATCATATCCCGCCCGGGCGGTGACCGTCACATCGTCCTTGTTGTCGCTTTTGGCGATGGGACTATCGGCCAGCAGATTTTCCGGTCGGGTAAAGATGGGCGTGTCGGTCGGGCCGGGCATCAGGCAGGTGAGTGTCACCGCGCTGTCGCGCCATTCGTCCTGCAAGGCGTAGCACAGGCTGTCGAGATAGGCCTTGGTGGAGTTGTAGACCGCGTCATAGGGGCCTGCGACGAACCCGCCAATCGATCCCGTGACAAGGATGCGCCCCTGACCCTGCGCCTGCATCCGCAACCCAAAGCGGTGCACCAGCGTGGTGGTCTGCACCATGTTCAGCATGATCAGACGCCGGATGGCTTCCCAGTCCTGTTCATGGAACGCAGTGCCCAGCGCGCGTCCCGCATTTGCACAAAAGATGTCGATGTGCCGGTCGCCGACTGCGGCCCAGAAATCGTCCATGCCGCCTTGCGTCGCCAGATCCACTTGCATCGTCTGCACGGTGCCGCCCAGACGGCGCAGCTTTTCGCCCGCGTGTTCGATCTGCGGCTCGTCCGCACAGATCAAAATGTCATAGCCGTCTTCGACCGCAAACCGCGCCAGCTCATATCCGATACCGGTCGATGCGCCGGTCACAACAGCCAGTTTCATATCAGACATGGTCCGTGTTCCCATCTGGCTTTGCCTTCTTGCGATGCATCGCGGCAAGCACCGTGTCCGGGATCAGACCGGACACCATCGATTGCACCTTGTTCATGAAGCCGGTGGTTACACCTGACCGCCCGTCCAACATCGCGGCATAGCCTTCGCGCGCGACCATGGCGGGATCGTCCTTGTCCGGGTCCTGGCCGACCGGAGTGTCAGCCATGTCCGCGCGGTCGAAAAACATCGTATCGGTCGCGCCGGGCATCAGGCAGGTCACGGTGATGTCTGTATCGTTCACCTCGTTGCGGATCGCCCAGCTGATGAGATCGACATAGGCCTTTGTCGCATTGTAAACGGCGTGGTAGCTGCCCGGCATCCATCCGGCGATGGACCCGGTGATCAGGATACGCCCCGATCCTTGCGCCCGCATCATCCGCACCGTGCGATGCAAAAGGTCGGTCGTACCGATGACATTGACGCCCAGCACCGCGTTGATCTCGGCCTCGGACTGGTCAAGGAATGCGCCGCCCTGACCCCGGCCCGCATTGGCCATCATATAGTCGACCCGTCGCGTTCCGATCACGCCGAATAGCGTGTCGATGCCTTCGGCTGTGCCAAGATCGGCCTGCACAGACGTCACGACCGTCCCACCTGCCCGCAGCTCGGCTTCCGCCTCAGCAATCTCAGCTTCGTCGGCACAGATGATGACGTCGCACCCATCGGCGACGGCACAGCGCGCCAGTTCAAGTCCGATGCCACTTGAGGCTCCCGTGATGACGGCAAGCTTGGCGCCGGTCATGCACGCACCTCGGTGCCTGGCTTCAACACGACCTTGGTCCATTCGTTCTGGTTGAACCGAAAGTTCTCGTATCCCCGCACGGCATCTTCCAGCGGCAAACGGTGCGAAATCAGGAACGTGGTGTCGATCTCACCCTCCGCAATGCGGTGCAAAAGCTCGCCCAGGTATTTCTGCACATGAGTCTGGCCAGTACGGATCTGAAGCCCCTTTTCCATCACCGCGCCCAAAGGGAACTTGTCGAGAAATCCGCCGTAGACGCCGGGGATAGACACCCGCCCGCCCTTGCGCACCGACACAATCGCTTGGCGCAAGGCATGCGCGCTGTCGGCCCCGATGCCCACGCGCTGCTTGACGTTGTCCATGATCGCATCCGGTGCCCAACCATGGCTTTCCATACCGACCGCGTCGATGACCGCATCCGGACCAAGGCCGCCGGACATTTCCATCAGCGCCTCGCTGACGCGCGTCTGGGTGAAATCGAGCGTCAGCGCGCCAAGCCCCTTGGCCAGCGCAAGCCTGCCCGGATATTCGTCAATGGCAATCACCTTGCCTGCGCCCTGCAGGAACGCCGACTGGATCGTGAACAGGCCAACCGGGCCGCAGCCCCAGACCGCAACCGTATCGCCGGGTTCGATCTCGGCGTTCTTGGCCGCCATCCAGCCTGTGGGCAGGATGTCCGACAGGAACAAGACCTGATCGTCATCCAGCCCGTCCGGCACCACGATGGGCCCGACATCTGAAAACGGCACGCGCACATATTCTGCCTGGCCGCCCGGATAGCCGCCCGTCAGATGCGAATAACCAAAGAGGCCCGACATCGCGTGACCATAAAGCGGTTCCGACAGGTCCTGCTTTTCAGCCGGGTTGGAATT
>JBKJVF010000201.1:0-5723 GCA_046589965.1 Paracoccaceae bacterium | reverse complement strand
CAGCAATCGCCGCGTTCACCAGAAACACGCCTTCGGGCAGCTTCATCGCGATTTTGCCGTTACGCATCACATTGGTGAAATCCGACAGATCGTTCTGCCGCACATCGCCGTCCGAGGTGGCAAACACGATCTGCAGGTCTTCCCATTCGGCCTCTGGCGCATCCACTGGCATCAAGGCAGCAATGCTAACCCCTTGTGTGATCGGCAGAATATTGACCATCGCCTTGCCTTTGGCGGTGCGCCCCGCCAAGGGCAGCCGCCAGGTTTTCAGCTTGTAGACCATGCCGTCGGTGGTGAAGAACAACAGGTTCGTGTGGGTATTGGCCACGAAGAGGGTGGTCACCACGTCGTCTTCCTTGGTCGACATCGAAGCAAGACCCTTGCCGCCCCGGTTCTGGGAACGGAATTCGACCAGAGGCGTGCGCTTGATGTAGCCACCCGAGGTGATCGTCACGACCATATCCTCGCGCTCGATCAGGTCTTCGTCTTCCATGTCGCCGGCCCAGTCGACGATTTCGGTGCGACGGGGGACCGCAAAAAGCGCTTTGACCTCGCGAAGTTCATCCGAAATGATCGCCATGATCCGGTCGCGCGATCCAAGGATTTCGAGGTAATCCTTGATCTTGCCGGCAAGTTCTTCGAGTTCGTCCGTGACTTCCTTGACGCCAAGGGCCGTCAGGCGCTGCAGGCGCAGGTCCAGAATCGCGCGGGCCTGAATTTCGGACAGGTTGTAGGTGCCGTCCGCGTTCATCGTGTGGCCAGGATCGTCGATCAGCTTGATATAGGCCGCGATATCCTGCGCGGGCCAGCGCCGCTCCATCAACCTTTCGCGGGCTTCGGCGGCATCGGCGGAGGCGCGGATGGTGCGGACAACCTCGTCTACGTTGGACACCGCAACCGCCAGACCGCACAGCACATGGCTGCGTTCACGCGCGCGGCGCAATTCGAAGGCGGTGCGGCGGGCCACAACTTCTTCGCGGAAGGTGATGAAATAGCTGATGAAATCGCGCAGCGTCAGTTGTTCGGGACGGCCCCCGTTCAGCGCCAGCATGTTGCAGCCGAAACTGATCTGCATCGACGAGAACCGGAAAAGCTGGTTCAGCACCACATCCGCGGTGGCGTCACGCTTCAGCTCGATCACCACGCGGATGCCGATACGGTCGGACTCGTCCGCGATATTGGAGATGCCCTCGATCCGCTTTTCCCGGACCAGTTCGGCGATCTTTTCGATCATCGCAGCCTTGTTCACCTGATAGGGAACCTCGTCCACGATGATGGCAAAGCGATCCTTGCGGATTTCCTCGATATGAGTTTTGGAGCGGATGATGACCGACCCGCGACCCTCAAGGTACGCCTTGCGGGCACCGGAACGGCCAAGGATTGTCGCCCCGGTCGGAAAATCAGGGGCGGGGATGATCTCCATCAACGCTTCGGTACTGATGTCGGGATCGGCGATCATCGCAAGCGTGCCGTCGATGACCTCGCCAAGATTATGCGGCGGGATGTTGGTCGCCATGCCGACCGCGATGCCGCCCGCACCATTGACCAGCATGTTCGGGAACCGCGCGGGCAGGACCGTCGGTTCGCGGTCCTTGCCGTCATAGTTGTCCTGAAAATCGACAGTGTCCTTGTCGATATCGGCCATCAGGAACGCAGCAGGCTTGTCCATCCGCACTTCGGTATAACGCATCGCGGCGGCGTTATCGCCGTCCATGGAGCCGAAATTGCCCTGACCATCCAGCAATTTCAGCGACATGCTGAAGGGCTGCGCCATCCGCACGAGGGCGTCATAGATCGCAGAGTCGCCATGGGGGTGGTACTTGCCCATCGTGTCGCCGACGGGCCGCGCGGATTTGCGGTAGGGTTTGTCGTGGGTGTTGCCGGATTCATACATCGCAAAAAGAATCCGGCGATGGACCGGTTTCAGCCCGTCGCGCAGATCGGGGATGGCGCGGCTGACGATCACGCTCATCGCGTAATCGAGATAGGCCGTCTTCATCTCCTGGACGATATCGATTTGTGGCCCGTGCGGAACAGGCTTTTCGGCAGTGTTATCAATATCTTCTGGCGTGTCGGTCACGGGGCTGCATACTTTCTGGGGATCGGTCAAGATATGGTGTTAATCAGGTTATACCATCCCAGCTATGGGGTGCAATGGGGGCTGGTCGGTGCCTTTGGCAGCCAGTGCGACAGAGTGACAACATATTGTTTTTGTTGAAAAGAAATCAGAATCGCGCATGCTTTGTATCGGGAGGATGACAAAGGAGTGTTTGATGCCCCAGACCGAGACAGAGTTGATGCTGAAAGGCTATGGCCTGACAACGGCCGAACTTTACTATCGGATGCCGGATTATCGAAGCGTTATCAACAGCTTCATCTGGCAGAACTATGACCTCGCACCGGATTACCCGGCCTTGTTCAAGTTCATCGAATACTGGCAGGGCAATGTTGAAGGCCCGCTGCATTCGGTGCGCTTCACTCACCGCAAGCTGATCAGCCCGGGCGAATGGCGGAATGTGGTGGGGGAGTTTCGGGTGCACTGAAGAAACGTCTTGGGCAAGACGTTCGGGACACCACGCTCAGTGGACCTAGGTTGCTGCCGGCATCGCGCGCAAAAGCATGCCAAATAGATCGCGCGGGTCATCCGGGTCGGCAATCATGTCGAGGTTGACGAAAAACCCGGTCTCGGCAAGTTTGCCCCGGACGTAGCGCAGGGCGCTGAAATCCTCGACCGCGAAGCCGACGGAATCAAAGAGCGTGACCTGATCTGCCGATGTGCGACCGGGCACGGCCCCCGTGATAACCTGCCACAACTCGGTCACCGGATGATCGGGGGGCAATTGCTGTAGTTCGCCCTCGATGCGGGTCTGTTCAGGGTATTCTACAAAGATCGTCGACCGCAGCAGGATGTCGCGGTGCAGTTCCGTCTTGCCGGGGCAATCGCCGCCGACCGCGTTCAGATGCACGCCCGCGCCCACCATGTTGTCGGTCAGGATCGTCGCATATTGCTTGTCGGCGGTGACGGTGGTGATGATCTGTGCGCCAAGGATCGCGTCCTCTGCGGTCTTGCAAGACACCACCGTCAGACCGCGCCCCGCAAGGTTGGCCGCACATTTGGCGGTGGCGGCGGGGTCGATGTCGTAAAGGCGGACTTCGGTCAGCCCGCAGATGGCCTTGAAGGCCAGCGCCTGAAATTCGGACTGCGCGCCGTTGCCGATCAGGGCCATCGTTGTGGCACCCTTTGGCGCCAGCCATTTTGACGCCATGGCCGATGTCGCGGCCGTGCGCAGCGCTGTCAGGATCGTCATTTCCGACAAAAGAACCGGATAACCGGTCGCCACATCCGCCAATAGGCCAAAGGCCGTCACCGTCTGCAGGCCCTGCTTCATGTTTGATGGATGACCGTTGACGTATTTGAAGCCGTAGGTTTCGCCGTCCGAGGTCGGCATCAGCTCGATCACGCCGACATCGGAATGCGATGCGACACGCGGCGTCTTGTCGAACAGCGGCCAGCGACGAAAGTCGGCCTCGATCTCGGCCGCGAGATCCACCATGACGCGCTCAATGCCCAGATGCAGCACCAGCTTCATCATGTTGTCGACCGACACGAAGGGGACAAGGTTCAGGGTCATCATTTGCTCCTGGTCGGGCGGTCAAAGACCTTTTTGCCCATGAGCGAGCCCACCAGATCGACCATCAGGCGTGCGGTCATGCCGCGGTCATCGAGAAAGGGGTTCAGTTCGACAAGGTCGAGCGAGGTGACAAGGCCGCTTTCGTGCAGCAACTCCATCACCAGATGTGCCTCGCGGAATGTGGTGCCGCCGGGGACGGTGGTGCCGACGGCAGGCGCGATGGCAGGGTCAAGAAAATCGACGTCCAAGCTGACATGCAGCATGCCGCCATCGTCGCGCACGCGGTCCAGAAATTCCTGCAAGGGCGCCGCGATGCCGCGTTCGTCCAGCACGCGCATATCGTTGATGGCGATGTCATGTTTCAAAAGGGCGGCATGTTCCGCAGGGTCGACCGACCGGATGCCGTAAAGGCAGATGCGGTCAGCCCGGATCGGCGCGGGGAAGGGCGGAAAGGCGTCGAACCCTTCGCGGCCCGCGATGTAAGACAAGGGCGTGCCGTGCAGATTGCCGGAGGTCGTGGTCATCGGCGTGTGGAAATCGGAATGGGCGTCGAGCCAGATGAGGTAAAGCGGGCGGCCCTGGCGCATTGCAAAGGCGGCGGCCCCGGCGACGGACCCCAAGGCCAGCGAATGGTCGCCCCCCAGGATGATGGGCATTCCCCCTTCGCTCAGGGCATCGTCGACGCGGTCCATCAAGGTTTGGGTCCAGGCGACGGTCTCTGGCAGGGAATGCACGACGGGGTTGGGGCAGGTCACGGATGGCAGGTCGCCAAGGGTCAGATCGCCCCAGTCCGTCACGGCATGGCCCTGGTCGCGGATCGCAGCGGCAAGGCCGGCGACCCGATAAGCGGCAGGACCCATCAGGCAGCCGGGACGCTTTTGTCCCGAATCGATGGGCGCACCGATGAGGATGGTCTGGGTCATGTCGGACTCCGAAAACAGGGGGCTATGCGTGGGTGTCGTTGGCGGGACCCTAGCATGCTTTGAAGACGGGTATCTTTCCATCTTGCGGCAATCTCCAGTCCATATATTATCAAAATGTACAAGGAATGGCGCAAAACGGCAGGAGTCTTGACCATAATGGACGATGTCGACCAACGGCTTATCGCGGAACTGCGCCGCGACGGGCGCGCCACACTGTCGGATCTCGCGGAACGTCTGGGGCTGAGCCGGGCGACGGTTCGCGCGCGGATGGAGCGGCTGGCCGAAGCGGGAGAGATCGCCGGTTTCACGGTGATGACGCGGGCAGATGTCAGTGCCGCCCCGGTGCGCGGCCTGATGATGATCGGGATCGAGGGGCGGGGGGCGGAGCGGATCATGGCGCGGCTGCAGGGACTGCCGTCGGTCCAGGCGGTGCATTCGACGAATGGCAAATGGGATTTGATCGCGGAGCTTGGCACGCAAACCTTGCAGGAACTGGACGAGACCATCTTTCGCATCCGCAATATCGAAGGTGTGATGTCGTCAGAGACCAACCTGCTGTTGTCGACCCGCAAGGCCGGGCGGCGATAGGTCGCTTCGAATTGACAACGCGGGTGCTGGAAAGCGTTCGGGATCGGGCTTACTGTAGACCAAAGAGGAGCCGCCCCATGCATCAGCGTAGCGCAACATGATCGTCGAGCTTGGCCATTTCGCCCTGATCCTGGCGCTGTGCGTGGCGGTGATCCAGACTGTGGTGCCGATGTGGGGCGCGCATCGCCGACATGCGGGGCTGATGACGGTGGCCGAACCGGCGGCCGTGATCCAGTTCCTGCTGGTCGGGTTCGCGTTCGCGGCGCTGACCTATGCCTTTGTCAATTCAGACTTTTCACTGGCGGTGGTGACGGCCAATTCCCACACGCTGAAGCCGTTGCTTTACAAAGTCTCGGGCGTCTGGGGCAACCACGAGGGCTCGTTGCTATTGTGGACGCTGATCCTGGCATTGTTCGGGGCGTCTGCGGCGTGGTTTGGGGGCAACTTGCCCAACAGTCTGAAGGCGCGGGTGATCGCGGTGCAGGGCTCCATTGGCGTCGCGTTCTTGTTGTTCATGCTGGTGACGTCGAACCCGTTCTGGCGGCTGGAGGTGCCCCCGCTGGATGGACAGGATCTGAAC
>JBKJVF010000255.1:0-4834 GCA_046589965.1 Paracoccaceae bacterium | reverse complement strand
TCGATCTGGCGGACCAGACTATCGGCGGCTCGATAAGAACTTGGCCTCGGGGGGGCGAACTGGTCAGGCATTCGAACTCCAGAGTGGGTCTGGTCCGACTATATGTGCCGTCCTGAGGCATGCAACAGCTTTTGTTTGGTCTGACCAAACTTAGAAATCAGTTGGCGGCGCAAAGCGTGTTTGTGGCCATTACCTCCTGTGAAGACTTCGTTTTCGCGGTGAGAAGGTATCAAGGATGCACATATTGCTTGACGCATGCCCGATTCTATCGACATTTTAAGGAAATTTAATCATACCAAATGGTGGACGCTATTGCTTCATGATCTTGCCCAATTGGTCAACAATGACACTCCACTTAAGGCGCGAATGTTCGTTGACGGGCGATGGGGCGAGGCCGCCACGATCGGCCACGAGGTTGAAAATCCCGCAAATGCGCAGACCATCGCTGTTACCCCGGCAGGGGACGACGGCACCGCCGAGACCGCGCTTGCGGCTGCGCGGCAGGCCCAACGGCTGTGGGCACGGCGCCCCGCGGTAGAGCGGGGACAGGCCGTCTATGCACTGGCCGATGCTGTGCGCGCGCATGCCGATCTGTTGGCGCGGATCGTGGTGGCCGAACAGGGCAAGCCCCTTGGGCAGGCCCGGGGCGAGGTGGGCGCGGCCGAGACGTTCCTGCGCTTTGCCGCCGAACAGGCCCGGCGGATCGAGGGAGAAATCCTGCCATCGGACAGTCCGGATGAGGAAATCCACATCCGGCGACTGCCGCACGGCGTCGTGGTGGGGCTGACGGCGTGGAACTATCCGCTGGCGCTGGCGGCACGAAAGCTGGGCCCGGCGCTGGTCGCGGGCAACGCGTTCGTGCTGAAGGCCCACGAGTTTACGCCGCTTTCGGGTCTGGCCATGGCGGCGCTGGCCGAAAAGGTGGGGCTGCCAGCCGGGGTCTTCAACGTGGTCACAGGCGATGGTCGCACGCTTGGCAGCGCACTTGTGGACGGGGCGGACATGGTCACCATGACCGGATCAACCCGCGCCGGGCGCGAGATCTACGCGGCCGGAGCGGCGAAGATCAAGAACCTGCGGCTGGAGCTTGGCGGCAAGGCCCCGTTCATCGTGATGGAGGATGCCGATATCGACCGTGCGGTTGATGCCGCCGTCACCGCGCGCTTCACCAATTGCGGCCAGATCTGCACTTGCAACGAAAGGATGTATCTGCACCGGGCAATTGCTGACGAATTCCTGGCGAAGTTCACCGCCAAGGTGGGGGCGCTGACAATCGGGATGCCGCTAACCGACCCCGACCTTGGCCCTAAGGTCAGCGCAAGCGAGGTGGACAAGGTTGAGGCGATGACCAAAGCCTCCATCGACGCAGGCGCCGAAGTCCTGCTGCGCGGCGGCCCGCTGCGCGACGGCGCCTTTGCCAAGGGCAACTGGATTGCGCCCACCGTCCTGCTTGCCACGGGAAACGACATGCCGGTGATGCAGGAGGAAATTTTTGGCCCGGTCGTCGCCGCGCTGGTGGTGGACAGTTTCGATCATGCGCTCGCTCTGGCCAACGACAGCGAGTACGGCCTGTCGGCTTATGTCTGGACGCAAGATCGCCGCCGCTTGATGGCCGCCGCCGCGAACCTCAACTTCGGCGAGATTTATTGCAACCGAACCAACGGTGAGCTCGTTCAAGGATTCCACTCCGGTTGGGGCCTGTCGGGCTTGGGCGGAGAGGACGGGAAACACGGCTTTGACGGATATCTCCGGAAAAAGACGATGTACCTTAACTGGGCCTGACACGGCCCGTCACGCGGCGCTGCCGCAACTTCTGGGAGGAATAGATGAAAAGACGTATCCTTATGGGCGCCGCCGCGATGGCCGCTGTCCTTTCCGTAACGGGCATTGCAGTGGCGCAAGACTTGCCGCCGCTGGCAGCCAAGGACAGCTACAAGGTCGGCTTTGCGCAGACCGAAAGCAACAACCCGTGGCGCATCGCGCAGACGAAAAGCTTTGTCGACACTGCGGCGACCTGCGGCTGGGAACTTATACAGACCGACGCGGGTGGCTCTGCCGCCAAGCAGGTCGCCGACGTGGACAGCATGATCGCGCAAGGCATCGACGTGCTGTTTTTGCCCCCGCGTGAGGAAAGCCCCCTGATCCCTGCAGTGATGCGCGCCAAGGCGGCAGGCATCCCGACCTTCCTGGTTGACCGGTCCGTAGACAAGGCGGTTGCGACGGCGGGCAAGGACTATGTGACCTTCCTTGGCTCGGACTTCATCGACCAGGGCAGACGCGTGGCCGAATGGGTGATCGCCAACCACCAGGGCGATGGCAAGATCATCGAACTTGAGGGCACCACAGGCTCGTCCCCGGCAAACGACCGCAAGAAGGGCTTTGATGACGCGATCGCCGCCGACAGCCGCTTCACCATCCTGGAGTCGCGTTCGGGCGACTTCGCTCGCGACGAAGGTCGCAAGGTGATGGAGACGCTGCTTCAGGCGCATCCTGACGTGAACATCGTCTATGCCCATAACGATGAGATGGCCATCGGCGCTATCCAGGCGCTGGAAGCGGCGGGCAAGGTTGCAGGCACGGATGTGCTTGTGGTCAGCATCGACGGCACGCGAGATGCGCTGCAGGCGATTATCGACGGCAAGATGGGCGTGACGGTGGAATCGTCGCCCTTCTTCGGCCCGCTCGCATGCGAGACGATGAAGAAATACGCGGCCGGTGAGACCATCGCGCCGTGGGTCCAGGTCGAAGACCGCATCTTTACCAAAGAGAACGCGGCTGAGAACCTGGCCGGGGCCTACTGACGCCTCCCTGTCAGGCAGGCTTTACCTGGGGTCGCATTTCGGTGCGGCCCCACCATTGCAACATCCGGAATGATCCATGACCGACGCTCTGTTGCAGATGACCGGGATCACGAAATCCTTCGGGGGCGTCCCGGCGCTGGCGGATGGGAATTTGTCTATCGGGGCGGGCGAGGTACATTCCATCGTCGGACAGAACGGTGCGGGCAAGTCCACGCTGATCAAGATTTTGACCGGCGTCTATCGGCGTGACAGCGGCACAGTCCGCTGGCAGGGGCGCGAAGTGGACCTGCGATCCCCGCGCGAGGCGCAGGCTGCTGGCATCGCGACGATTTATCAGGAACTGACACTGGTGCCGCAGCGCACGGTGATCGAGAACATCGTGCTTGGCTATGAACCCCGCACCCGGCTGGGCATGATCGACTGGCGCGCGGCCGAGGCGCGTACCCGTGCTGTGCTGGACCGTTTTGGCATCGACCTTGACCCCCACCGTGCGCTTGGCAGCTACCCGACCGCGATCCAGCAACTGGTGGCCATTGGCCGGGCAGCCTCGATGGATGCCAAGCTTTTGATCATGGACGAGCCGACTTCATCCTTGGACGAACGCGAGGTTGGCGTTCTGTTCGGCGTCATTCGCCAACTGAAGGCGCAGGGCACCTCGGTCATCTATGTCAGCCACTTTCTGGACGAGATCTTCGAGATATGCGACGGCGTCACCATCCTGCGAGACGGGCGCACGGTCGGTGAGGCCCGCATTGCGGATCTGACAAAGCTTGACCTCATCGCCGCGATGCTGGGCCGCAGCGCCGAGGATATTCGCCGCGCCGGGATGACGGAACTGGCTGGCAGCGCCAGGGCCGAGGGCGGTGCCGTCGTACTGGAGGCCACCGGCGTTTCAACGAACCGGCGCCTGCGCAAGCTGGATCTCATCTTGCGCTCGGGCGAGATTGTCGGGCTGGCCGGCCTGCTTGGGTCGGGGCGAACCGAGGCCGCGCGCGCGATCTTTGGGATGGACCGCCTGAGCGCCGGCACGTTGCGTCTGGCAAACCATCCTACAAGCATCACATCGCCCCGCGCCGCGATTGCTGCCGGGATGGCCTTCCTGAGCGAGGACCGCAAGACAGAGGGCATCATTCCCGACTTGTCGGTCCGCGAGAACCTGACTCTGGCCCTTTTGCCCCGCCTGTCGCGCATGGGAGTGGTGGATGAGCCGCGCGAGCGCAGGATCGTGGAAGGCTTCATCCAGGCCCTTGGCATCAAGGCGGCACATATGGGCCAGCCGATCCGCGAACTTTCTGGCGGCAACCAGCAAAAGGTCCTGCTTGGCCGTTGGCTGGCAATCGAACCCCGGCTTCTGATCCTTGACGAACCGACACGCGGCGTTGACGTAGGGGCCAAACGCGAGATCCAGGCGATCATACGCCGGATGGTGGAACAGGGCTGCGCGGTGCTGTTGATCTCTTCCGAGTTCGAGGAGTTGATCGAGGGTGCCCACGATATCGTCGTCATGCAGGAAGGCCGCTCGATCAGCCGCTTGTCGAACCCCGGCGTCACCGAAAACCAGTTGATCCACGCGATGGCCGCAGGGGGCGCGGCATGATCCGGCGGCTGGACCCGCGGCTTTCCGGGCTTCTGGTGGCGCTTGCAGTGCTGGTCATCCTCAACATCGCGATGACGCCGAATTTCCTGAACCTGCAAACCGTGTCGGTGAACGTCAGCCAGGTCGCGACGATTGCCATCGTGGCGCTTGGCATGACGCTGGTCATTGCCTCGGGCGGGATCGACCTGTCGGTGGGCTCGGTCATGGCAGTGGCAGGGGCGTTGGCGCCGATCATATTCCTGTCAGATTGGGCACTTGCGAACCCCGACCTTGGTTTTGCCGCAGCAATTGTGGTGCCCCTTCTGGTTGCTGCGGCCTGTGGGCTGTTCAACGGCGTGCTCATAGCACTTTTGGGCGTGCAGCCGATCATCGCAACATTGATCTTCTTCATCTCGGGCCGGGGGATCGCCCAGGTTCTGACGAACGGCAACCTGCA
>JBKJVF010000177.1:0-12288 GCA_046589965.1 Paracoccaceae bacterium | reverse complement strand
GGTGGCTTGTCGCCGTGGGCTCGATGCCGATCTGGGCCTATCTCGTGGCCGTTTATCTAGGCTACAGCCTGTTGAAAATCCGCACCTATCTTGAACATCGCGCGCATGACGCCGTTCGCGCCAGAACCGTTGTGATCGAGGATCGCGGCCCGTTGTCCGTGCTGTTTCTGAACAACAATCTGCATGTCGTGCATCACATGCACCCGACCACGCCCTGGTACCGCCTGCCTGCGCTTTATGCGTCGCGGCGTGATTTTTACCTGCGCCGGAACGAGACTTATGTCTATCGCAGCTATGCGGAGATTTTCCGGCAGTATTTCTTTCATGCCAAGGACCCGGTGCCACATCCGATATATCCGGTGCAAAAGCTCGATCAGGCCGATGCTGCCTGATCAGTCCAGCCGCCGGAAGGCGGGCACTGGACCAGAATTGTCGAAAAAGGGCACGCCCGGCTGATCCTTGCCTTGCAGGATCGCGGTGATTTCGGACAGCACGATTTCGGTAATGAAGGGCAAGTCCAGGCGACGCGCATCCGCCAGCCCAATCCAGTGCAGATGGGCCAGTTCACCCGACGCCATGGAAAACTTTTGCTGATCCCCCGTGATGTCGGTCGCGCCAAGCAAAAGAAAGCGCGCATCGAACCGACGCCCGCGCCCCGGTGGGGTAATGGCGCGAAAGACAAAGCGAAGGTCGGCAGACGACGCGGCGGTCAATCCGGTTTCTTCGTCCAGTTCGCGCAGGGCGGCCCGGGCGATGGCATCCGGCCCCGGCGAGTCTTCCAGCGGGGCCAGCGTCAGACGGCGACGGCACAGGCCGGACAGGCCCCCGATATCGACGCCTTCGTTATCGTCGTGATCTACCGCCCCCCCGGGAAAGACGTATTTCGATGGCATGAAGGCCGCCCCGGCCCCGCGTTGGCCCATCACGACCTCCGGCCCCGCGGGGCTATCCCGCCACAGCACAACGGTGGCGGCAGCACGGATGGGGACCGCGTCAATCGTCACGTGCGCCGCCAAATCCGTGCATTTCCTTGGCCCATTGCAGGCCGATCAACGCCCCCTTGAGACGCGGCAGAAGATAAAGCGACAGCGCAACCGTGGCGACCGAAAACACCGATGCCAGAATCCAGGGGTCCGGACGAAAGCGCACAAAGGCAAAGAGCAACAACGGTGCCATCACATGCCCGACGATCAGGATGGTCAGGTAGGCCGGACCATCATCGGCCCTGTGATGAGACAGCACCTGGCCACAAACGGGACAATTGTCGCGCACCTTGAGATAGCCACGGAACAGCGGACCCGCCCCGCATGAGGGGCAACGTCCCTTCCAGCCTCGCGCAAGGGCGGGGCGCACCGGCCGGTCGGCTGGGGCGAGGGGAACAAATTCAGGGTCGTGTTTCATGGCAACTTGCCGATGCTGGATGCGCTGTTGACGTGGACCACGGGCGCATGACGCGCGAGCTGTGGTCAAGATGGCATATGCCAACGCGGCGGAAAAGGTGAGTGGCAGCATCGTCGCATGGGGGGCATGGCGCCAAGCCTTCTGAACGGCCGAAGAAAAATCCTCAACCGTTGCGACGGAATGCCCAAGGCGCTGCGTTTGATGTGCATGGCTGCCGGAACAGAGCCGTGCAGCGTGTCTTATGGAGAAGCTGGGAATGAAGACGTCAAAACTGTGTGTCGCCGCTGCCCTTTTGGGAACCCTCGGGGTCGGGATCATCAGCCCGGCGATGGCCGAACGAGGACCCGGTCATGGCGGGATGTCGGCCATCAACTTTGATCAGCTGGACGCGGACAAGGACGGCAAGGTAACCGAGGCGGAGATCGAGGCAAGCCGCACGGCGCGTGTCACGGCTGCGGATGCCAATGGCGACGGGCTGATGAGCGCTGATGAACTCGCCGCGATGCAACTGGCCGAAATGACCGAACGTGCGAACGCGATGGCGGCAGAGATGATCACCCGGATGGACAGCGATGGTGATGGGCTTTTGTCTGCGGCCGAAATGGCCTCCCGCCCAGGCCCCGCGCAGTTCTTTGACCGCATCGACACCGACGGCGATGGCGCGATTTCGCGCGAAGAGGCGGATGCGGCGGCCAAGAAGATGGCGGAAGGTCGTGGTGACCGGCGTCCAAAGCACGGCGATGACCGACCTGCAAATTGATCAGGCTGCAGTTTGTGCGCGCGGCGGTGGCCGCGCGTGCAGTCGGGCTTTGCCCGCAGTCGGGGTTGCGATACATCTGAGGCTGGATGGAGATGGCGCTGGACGGTTTGGCGACAGCCTCGGACGAGGTTCTGCTGGTTCTGTTTGCAAACGGGGACAGGCAGGCCGCGCATGTGCTCAGCCAGCGGTTTGTGCCGCGTGTGCTGGGTTATGCGACACGATTGCTGTCGGGCGATCGCGCCGAAGCCGAGGATGTGGCGCAAGAGGCGATGCTGCGGCTATGGCGGATCGCGGGCGAATGGCGGCAGGGCGAGGCGCGGGTGGCCACATGGCTATACCGCGTCACGACCAATCTTTGCACCGACCGGCTGCGCGGCCGCCAGCGACGGCGGATTTCGGCAGATGTGGCAGACCTGCCCGACCTTGCGGATGGTGCGCCCAGTGTTGTCGCAAAGATGCTGCAGGCGGACCGGATGCAGGCGCTGGAACAGGCACTGAACAGTCTGCCCGAGCGGCAGCGACTGGCCGTCGTGCTGCGCCACATCGAAGGTCTGGGGAATCCGCAGATTGCCGAGATCATGGACATGAGCGTCGAGGCGGTCGAAAGTCTGACGGCGCGCGGCAAGAGGGCGCTGGCGGCGGCGCTGGCAGGACAGCGCGATGCGCTGGGATACGAGGA
The DNA here is from genome assembly GCA_046589965.1 of Paracoccaceae bacterium. Classification (GTDB taxonomy): domain Bacteria; phylum Pseudomonadota; class Alphaproteobacteria; order Rhodobacterales; family Rhodobacteraceae; genus JAJNPS01. Next base: position 9,448 of record JBKJVF010000177.1, on the reverse strand, counting down.
TGAGGCACGCGATGACGGGTAAGGATGCGGAACTCGACCAGCTGTTGGCAGGGCTTGGTGCTATGCGCCCCGCTGTGCCGGACGCCCTGATGGCGCGTGTCCTGGCGGATGCAGCGGCCGTGCAGGACGATGCGCAGTCGGCGCGCGCTGCGCTGCGCCCGGCAACAGGTGTCGCGGGCGGGTCGGTCTGGGGCCGGATCGCGGGGGCGCTTGGGGGTGGCAAGGTGATGGCGGGTCTGGGGTCGGCGGCGATTGCCGGGGTCGTGCTGGGATTTGCGCAGCCTGCACCGATTGCAACCCTGTCATCGACGCTCTGGGGGCAGGACTTTGATGTCAGCGTCGATCTGTTGCCGATCGCTGATGACTTTCTGGCCGAAGGATAAGTGATGACCATATTGGACCCGCAACCGCCGACCCCGCCAACCCGCTGGCCTTGGGCAAAGATTGTTCTGGTGATGTCTTTGGGCCTGAACCTGTTGTTTCTTGGGCTCATCGGCGGCGCCGTCCTGCGCGACGGGCCGCAGGGCCGCCATGCGACGGTGCGTGACCTGAACTTCGGGTCGTTGACCGAGGCTTTGTCCAAAGATGACCGCGAGACCTTGCGCAGAGCGTTTCAACGCGGCGCCCCGGACTTGCGCGCACAGCGCAGCGAGGCCGAGCGCGACCTTGCAGACCTGCTGACTGTCCTGCGCGCCCCTGATTTTCAACGCGAAAAGGTCGAGGCCCTTTTTGTGCGCAACCATGAACGCACGGCTCGCCGCCAGGAACTGGGCCAGGATCTGGCGCTGGACTTGCTGGTGGCGATGACACCGGACGTCCGCAACGCCTTTGCTGACCGGTTGGAAACGGCGATGAAGCGGTCGAGAAAACCTGGCGGCAACTAGGTCGCGGGACCTGCCTACGCGCTATGCTGCACTGCTTCCCACTGTCACCTGGTTGCGGCCTGCCGTCTTGGCGGCCAAAAGCGCGTAATCGGCATCTTCGATCAATCCCATGATCTGATCGGCAGGCGTCGCATGGCTGATGGCCATGCCGATCGAAACGGTTACCGCAATGGCAGTGCCATCTTGGAGGTGAAACTGATCCACCGACATGGCGCGGCACAGCCGTTCGGCGATGCCTTGGGCTTCGTCCAGGCTGATGTCTGGCAGGACGGCCAGGAACTCTTCGCCACCGATCCGTGCAAGCAGATCGCCGGCCCGCAGGTTCGCCGTCAGCCGGTTGGCAACCTCCACCAGAACCAAGTCGCCCGCGGCATGACCAAAGCGATCATTCACCCGCTTGAACCGGTCGATGTCGACCACGAAAGCTGCAAAACTGGTGCCGTCGGCCACGGCGTTCTCGGCGATGTGAGACAATTGCGGCAGCGCGAAGCGACGGTTGTAAAGCCCGGTCAAGGGATCAATCAGGGCCTCGCGCATCCGATCCTCGACCGCAGCGCGGTGCAGGTCCGCCTCGCGTTTGCGCGCGACGAGGCGCTGCAGGCGCTGCACGGCTTCGGCAGGGGCCATTGCGTCGGCAAAGACATCGTCCGCGCCCATGTCAAAGGCAAAAGCCGCCTTTTCGGGATCGGAATCGGGCCTGATCAGGCAGACGGCCGAGTGGCGCGCCACCAGACTGCTGCGCAGTTCGGACAGGATGCGCAATCCCGCCTCGCTGTCATCCAGCCCGGTTTCGACCGCGAAGACATCCGGTACTGTCGCCATGTCGGCGCGCGAGATGAATGCCGCCAGGTCATGCGCGCTGGAAAAGACTGTGAATTGCCCCGGCAAGCCCGCCTGCAACACGCCTTGCCAGAAGCTGCCGCTGGCATCTTTGGTCGAGACAAGCGCCACCTTGCCCGGATAGCTGAACGCCGCCACAGGTTCGTTCAGCTGCAACGGGGCGCCGCGTTCCTGGACTGTGTCGAGATCGGATCGGGCACGGATCAGGCTGCGCATGCGTGCCAAGAGAACCTGATCATGCAGGGGACGCGACAAGACATCCTGCGCGCCAGCGGCAAGGGCCGCGATACGCGCCCTGGGGTCTGGCAGCGATGTGATCACGATCACCGGGATGGAGCGGGTCAGGGGGTCAAGAGACAGCCGTTTCAGAACCTCGGCATTCGGCATGTCGGGCAGGGACTGTTCCAGCAAGATCAGGTCAGGACGTTCCGATCGGGCCATGGCAAGGCACGAGGCGGCGTCCGATGCCATGATCGGCTGGTAAAAGGCCGCGCTAAGTTTGACCTTCTGGACGATGCGGTTGGTGGCCACGTCGTCGACAATGAGGATTTTGCCGACCATCGTCTTGCCGTCTTTCAGACTGTTTCTGCTGTCATCGACATTGCAGACAAAGTGGTTAAGAATTGGTTTCTAAGATGGCCAAGATTTTCCTTTTTGGTGACAATCTTGGGTTGAAAGCGGGGATCACACTGCAAAATCGGCAAGAACTCGCTGAAATCCTTGCCCTTCGGGTCCTCGAATGGGTCGCTGGGCAGGAAGATATCATTAACGCTTTTCTGGGTGGCAGTGGGCTTTCGCCGTCCGATCTGGCGCGGATTGCCGAGGATCCTGTGCTGATGGCGGCGGTCCTGGATTTTCTTTTGGAAGACGAGGCCCGGCTTTTGGCGTTTTGCGCCGACACCGGCGTGGCACCCACGGCGCCGATGTCAGCCCGTGCCCATCTGCCGGGCGGGGATGTGCCGCATTGGACCTGATTGCAAATCCTCGCCTTCTTGACCACATCTAAGGACTTCATGCAAAAAAGGCGGGGCCGGTTGTGATTGACGGAGTACTTTTCGACAAGGACGGCACGCTTTTCGACTTTTCCCGCAGTTGGTCGGGATGGGCAGCACAACTGCTGCAAAAGTTGTCGCAGGACGCCGATCACGCAAGCGCGCTTGCCCGGTCCATTGGCTATGACGCGGCGAGCGCCAGCTTTGCGCCGACCAGCCCGGTGATTTCGGCAACTGCCGCGGATATCGCGATGGCCCTACTGCCACATCTTCCGGGCCGGACGCATGGAGACCTGGTCGCGCAGATCAACACCTTGGCAGAAGGCGCGCCGATGGCCGAAGCGGTGCCCCTTGTGCCGTTCCTGACAGCGTTGAAGGCGCGCGGATTGCGCCTTGGTGTTGCAACAAACGATACCGAGGCGCCTGCGCGGGCGCATCTTGAGGCCCATCGCATCACCGGCTTTTTCGATTTTGTCGCGGGGTACGATTCCGGGTATGGGGCCAAACCGGGGCCCGGGATGTGTCTGGCCTTTGCCAAGTCGCAGGCGCTTGACCCGGCGCGTGTCGTCATGGTCGGCGACAGTCTGCACGATCTTGAGGCAGGACGGGCGGCGGGGATGCGCACCGTGGCGGTTCTGACAGGTGTCGCGCGCCACGACGACCTGGTCGCGCATGCCGAAATTGTGCTGGCCGACATTGGCGGCTTGTCCGGCTGGTTGGACACCATGCCCCGGGGTTAAGGGGCCATCGGTCAAAAACGACATGAATGCGTCGCTTGGAAAGTTCCCACTTTGCTGGTGCATCGGCCATGCTGTTGGCAACCGCAGCTTCGGTACAACCGAAAGCGATTGATGAGGGCACGAGCATGAACGACGATACCGGACGCAGGGTCCGTGCCGGGGGGCGCGCTGGCAACAAGGCGCGCGCGGGCACGGCTGTCATTGACCAGATGCCCTGGAGGATTCCGGTCAACACCGATCGCCCGACCGAACCCCTGGACCCCGAGGCGGTGCAGCGCGTCCACAAGGCTGCAATGCGGATCGTCAAGGAGATCGGCATCGAGTTCATGAACCCCGATGCCGTGACGATCCTGAAGCAGGCGGGCTGCAAGGTCACCGGCACCAATGTGCGCATGGACGAAGATTTCATCATGGAAATGCTGGGTCATGCACCGGCGCAGTTCACCATCACCCCGCGCAACCCCGACCGCGAGATCATCCTCGGCGGCAAGCATATGGTGTTCGTCAACGTCTCCAGCCCTCCCAATGCGTGGGATCTTGAACGTGGAAAACGCTCCGGCGATTTCGAGACGTTCAAGGAATTCATGAAGCTGACGCAGTATTTCAACTGCATTCATGTGGCAGGCGGCTATCCCGTTGAGCCCATCGACATCCACCCGTCGGTCCGGCATCTCGATTGCCTCTACGAAAAGCTGACGATCACCGACAAGGTCGTGCATGCCTATTCGCTGGGGGCCGAACGCGTCGAGGATGTGATGGAGATGGCGCGCATCGCCGGTGGCCTGACCGAAGAGGAATTCCAGGCCAAACCGCGGATGTACACCAATATCAACTCGGTCAGCCCGCTGAAGCATGATTTTCCGATGCTGGACGGGGCGATGCGGATGGCGCGACGTGGGCAGCCTGTGGTGGTGACGCCGTTTACGCTTGCAGGGGCGATGGCTCCGGTCACGATGTCGGGCGCGGTGGCGCTGTCGCTGGCCGAGGCGCTGCCTGCGGTGGCACTGCTGCAATACATCAACCCCGGGTGCCCGGTGGCCATCGGCACCTTCACTTCCAACGTCGACATGAAATCGGGCGCGCCCGCATTCGGCACGCCCGAATACATGCGCGCGACCCAGATGACCGGACAGCTGGTACGGTTTTACGGCGTGCCGATGCGGGCGAGCGGGGTCTGTGCGGCCAACGTGCCCGACGGTCAGGCGATGTGGGAAACATCCAACTCGCTCTGGTCTGCGGTCCAGAGCCAGACCAACATGGTCTACCACGCGGCCGGCTGGCTGGAGGGCGGGCTGATCGCCTCACCTGAAAAGTTCATCATGGACTGCGAAGTCCTTCAGATGATCCAGCGTTATTTCGAAGACAGCATTACCGCGACCACGGATGACGATCTGGCCTTTGACGCGATCAAAGAGGTCGGCCCGAACGGCCATTACTTTGGCGTTCAGCACACCCAAGATCGGTATCAGACCGCGTTCTATGCGCCCATTGTCAGCGATTGGCGCAATTATGAGGCCTGGCAGGTGCATGGATCAGTCTGGACGCCCGAACGCGCACACGGCATCTACAAACAGATCATGGCAGAGTTCGTGCCGCCCGAAATGAACGGCGACCACCAGGAAGAGCTGCGCCGCTTTGTCGCCCGCCGCAAGCAAGAGGGCGGCGCACCGACAGACTTCTGACCAGGGGGCTGGCCCCATATCGGACCGCCGTGTCGGGATTGCTGCACTGGGTGAGGCCCGCGTGCGTCGGCTAAGTCGAAAGATGTTGTCGGATTGTTAACGCCTTGCTGGCAACTTTGTCGCAGGTCCTGCCTGCTTCAGGGGCGGATCGGTTGATGGGGTGCGACGGTTTTGCTTACTCATGGTCTGATCAATCGGGCGATACAGACGTTTCTGCGCGACACCTATGGGGCGGCGACGTGGCGGCGCATCGCGCATGAGGCGGGTCTGGGTTTTGACAGCTTTGAACCGATGCTGATCTACAAGCGCGCGCAGACTGCAGCGGTGATCAAGGCCGCTGCGCGCATTCTTGACCGGACACCTGAAAGCCTGCTTGAGGATCTGGGGACTGCACTCGTGTCGCGCAGCGCCATCGATCCGGTGCGGCGGCTGATGCGTTTTGGCGGCGTGACTTATGTCGATTTCCTGCATTCACTGGAAGAATTGCGCGGGCGCGGCCGCATGGCGGTGCCCGATCTGGACCTGCCCGACCTGCAACTGGATGAGGCAGGGCCGCAAGTCTACCGATTGACCTGTACCACCCGTATGCCTGGTGCAGCGCATGTCCTGATCGGACTGCTTCGGGCCATGGCCGATGACTACGGCGCGCTTGTGCTTTTGGAGTATGAGGGCCATTCCGAGCATGGCGAGGCAATCCTTGTTCATCTGCTGGACCAGAACCACGCCGAGGCGCGCCGGTTCGACCTTACGGTTTCGGGGGTCTGATGATGGACGGGGGGGCGATGGATACACCGCTGATGGTCAATCGCAGCGATCTGGACCGGTTGATGCCGATGCATCTGGCGGTGTCGGCGACGGGGCGCATCATCAGCCACGGCCCGACGCTTGGAAAGGTTTTTCAGGACCGGCAGTTGATTGGCGAGGATGTGTTCTCGCTGGTCCGGTTTCGCAGACCCAGCGGCATTCGGACCATGGCGGATCTGGACCAGCGGCGCGGGCAGCGGCTGCGGCTGAACCCCATCGACTGCCCGGATGATGTCTTGCGCGGGCTTTCGGTCCCGATGTCGGGGGGCGGGCTGCTGTTGAACCTGTCCTTTGGCATCAACGTCATCGAAGGGACGCGCCGCCACAGTCTGACCGATGCCGACTTTGCGCCAACCGACCTGAACGTCGAGCTGATGTACGTAATGGAGGCGAAAACGGCCGTCACGACCGAACTGCGTCAGCTGAACGTGCGGCTGCAGGGGGCCAAGGTTGCCGCCGAAGAACAGGCGATGACCGACACCCTGACGGGCTTGCGCAACCGCCGTGCCTCCGACGCGACGCTTGCGGCACTTTGCGAGGCGCATGCCGAGTTCAGCTTGCTGCACATGGATCTGGATTACTTCAAGGCGGTGAATGACACGCTGGGTCATGCTGCGGGCGATCATGTCCTGAAAGTCGTGGCTGAAATCCTTGCGGCGGAAATCAGGGGCTCCGACACGGCAGCCCGCATTGGTGGCGATGAATTCGTGGTGATCATGCCGGGCATCATTGATCCGGACCGTCTGCTGGTCATTGCGCGCCGGATCATCGCCGCAATATCGGAGCCGATGACGTTCGAATCCGGCATCTGCAAGGTCTGGGCCAGCATCGGCATGACGCGCTCGATCACCTATGATCAGGCTCTTCCCGACCAGATGATGGCGGATGCGGATGCGGCGCTTTATGCGTCAAAACATGCGGGGCGTGCGCAGGCGCAGCTTTTCGGCGCTGAGCAACAGCAGGCTTCGCAGATCTAGTGCAGGGCGAGGTCGCCCAAGCGCGAAGAAAGCCTGCAAGCGCTGCGCGCCATCGGACCCTTTATCCGTCGATCCGCGCGCCCATCACGGCAATCGCCTGCTGGTAAACCTTGGCCGCGTTCCATTCCTTGATCACCGCAAAGTTCGGCTCACCCTCCTGATACCCCTTGCCCGGTTTCCAGCCCTTTTGGCGCAGGTAGTTGGCGGTCGAGGCCAGCGCGTCGGCGGTGGTATTCAGATCGACCTGGCCATCGCCATTGCCATCAACACCGTATTTCAGCGCATTTCCGGGCAAAAACTGCGTGTGGCCCAGCTCTCCATGCTTGGCTCCCACCGATTTGGTGCTGATGGTGCCTTGGTCCACCAGTTTCAATGCGCCGATCAGGTGCGGGGTGAAAAAGTCTGACCGCCTGCAATCATAAGCCAGCGTCGCGATGGCCGACACGACGTTGGTGTCCCCCATGAAACCACCAAAGGCCGTTTCCATCCCGTGAATTGCGATGACGACACCAGCGGGAACACCATACGCCTCTTCGAGACTGGCATAATAGTCGGGGTTCTTGGCCTTGCGCGCGCGGCCTTGTTTCACGATCGTGCTGGCCCCGCGCACGTCCATGAACTTGTCGAACGAGTATTTGAAGCTTTTCTGGTTGCGGTCTGCCGAAATGGTCGATTTCGAATAGCTTGTCCCCATCAGGGCCGCGAGACCGCGTTCACCGACCCCGGCTGCCGCCGCCTCCGCCCGCATCTGAGGCTTCCAGTTTTCGTAGCCCCCCCCGGTATCAGAGCAGGGTGCCGCCGTGGCAATCTGGGCAAGACTAATTGAAACGCCGACGATAATCGCCGAACAAACCGATCTAACGCGCACAGTGCCCCCCGAGGAATTTGTTACGCCAACAGTCTATGGGCTGATCCGCTTTGTGCAAGTCCTTCGCAAACCGAACGCAAAGCGGCGCCATCACAGAGGCGTGAGCGGGCTGGCCGCAGGGGAGTTGCGAAAAGTCAGTGCGCGGCTATGCGGACATTCTGCTGCCGAATGTATTCCCGCACGCTGCGACTCCGCACCCCAAATGGGACGTTGCACGCAGATCGTTCGCGGTTGCCCGGAACAAATCGTCGGTTGAGCCGCTTTACCCGGCAGAGTGATCGTTTCTCTCGCAGAATGTTGGAGTACCCAGATGCAGCCCACCTCGCCGCTTTCGCGACTGAATGACAACAAGACATTGATGCTGATGATTGGCGTCGGGGCAGCCGCCACTTATGTCGGCTATTCCATCGCCAAATCCGCGGGCCAGAATCGGGTTGCCTTTCGCCCCGAGGATGACGCGCCAGCACGGACCGCAAAGGACCGTCCGGTCGCGGGCCGGACCATTACAATCAATCGTCCCAGGGCCGAACTTTACGCCTTTTGGTCTGATTTCTCGAACCTGCCGCAGTTCATGCAGGGCGTCAGCAGCGTGACGCTCGAGGGTGACGAGGCGAGATGGGAGATGCCGGGACCGCTTGGTCGCACAATCATGCTGCGCACCATCATGACGGATCGGCAGCAGGACGAACGACTGGTCTGGAAAACCACTGAAGCATCTGATGTGCAGATGTCCGGACATATCAGATTTCGCGATGCACCGGCAGAGCGCGGGACCGAAATCGAGGCCGAGGTCGCCTATCAGCCGCCATTGGGCGAGCTTGGGCGCTGGATCGGCAAGATTTTCCAGACCGACCCCGTCATCCAGGGCCGCCGCGAACTCCGTCGCTTCAAGATGCTGATGGAAACTGGCGAAATCGCGACCAACATCAACCACAAAGCCCAGTCTTGAAGGAACCAAAGTCATGCGCGCACTTACCTGGCACGGCAGGCACGACGTTCGGATGGACACTGTCCCCGACCCGGAAATCATCAACCCCCGCGATGCGATCATCGAGGTGACCTCCACCGCCATATGCGGATCGGATCTTCATCTTTTTGACGGTGTGATTCCCGGCATGATGGCGGGCGACATCTTGGGCCATGAATTCATGGGCCGGGTTGTCGATGTGGGCCGCGACAGCACGCTGCAAAAGGGACAGCGGGTCGTGGTTCCGTTTGTCATCTCGTGCGGCAAATGCTTTTTCTGCGAGCGGCAGCAGTTTTCGGCCTGTGACAATTCCAACCCGGCTGAAAAGCAGGACCTGTCGGAACCGCTTTATGGCCACGCGATGTCGGGCCTTTTTGGTTATTCGCATCTGACGGGCGGGTATCCTGGCGGTCAGGCGGAATATGTGCGCGTGCCGTTCTCCGATGTGGGGCCCATCGTGGTGCCGGACGGGCTGGATGACGATCAGGTCTTGTTCCTGTCGGACATGATGCCGACTGGCTGGATGGCGGCCAAGAACGCGGAAATCGAACCCGGTGATACGGTTGCGGTCTGGGGCTGCGGCCCCGTTGGCCTGTTCGCGATCCAGTCGGCGTTCTTGCAGGGCGCAGGCAAGGTGATTGCCATTGACGAATATCCGGGCAGGCTTGCGCTGGCCAAGGGGCTTGGCGCGCTG